>JAWABU010000018.1 GCA_038884455.1 Candidatus Thermoplasmatota archaeon
AAGACGTTTTGGCGGTCTGGTGAGACAGAAACGAGAAGATCGACGAGAAATAGCATTATTTTCTACCGCATTCTTTCACAATATTTTTATCACAAGAATACGCCCGGATTAATTCTGTCCCAATGTCTGATTAAACGCAAACATTTATCAAAAAACAAAAATCTGCACACATCAGGAGTATTTTTCTCATCAGTTTTTATGAATGTTCTTATTTGACCAGATATCGTTTGCTCCCACTACATTTTTGATATCAAGATCAGAAAAAAGCCAAGTATCAATCTCTAAATACATTGAGAAATAGATAGATTTTTTATACCAATACAATATCTGCTTATATAAGGCGAGAGTGAGTAAAATATCCGAAAACGATCAAAATCAGGAAGAAAGAATCACATCGGTAAAATCACATGAGGATATTTTAAAACTTTTCAAAGAGATCGAAGAAATCGAAACACGGATGAAAACACCACTAGTTATCGAGGATATTGAAGAAGCACAGCCTGATGTCACTATTTCTCCAAATCTTGAACTCATTGAAATCCAACCAGAGGAAACCGAACCAAATACGCAGCAGATACCAGTTGGTTCGAAAATTTCAAAGAGAAAAAGCGTACCAAAATTTTTTTTCAAAAAGAAAAAACAACCAGAGGATACAGAAGATATCAAAAAAACCAAATTTTTGAAATTTTGGAAAAAAGATACAGAAAAAGAACTTCATCCTACGTTTACATTAAAAATAGATTCAGAAGGAAACTTGATTGGTCTTAATATTAAAAAACCAAAACCACCTCGTGAAAAGAAACAACGATTCCGGTTCCTTCATCGGAAACATGAAAAACCTGATACACAAACTCCTTCGACTGAAACAGAAAAACCTTCTTCTGAGCATGGTTTGAAAGGAAAAATGAAAAGAATTATCCAACGAGTTATACCAAAAAGAAAAACGAAAAAAGAAGGAACCTCAAAACTTGCAGTCTTCGGTAAAGTGAAAAAAATTATCAAAAGAAAGTAGCAAGAGATATTTATTAGATGATAACAATATTTAAATAGAAGGGGCGACTAATATAATACTATCCGGTCTTGGGGGTTTATAGCTATGAGCAACAAACTACAGATGATTATTTTTACGATGTTTATCATATTTTTGTTTTATTCACCAGCTTTTGCTCACCCGGTTTCTGAGAAGCGTTCTATGTCAGAACAAAAAACATCTTTCAATACCAAGTATATTTCTACTAGTTTTGAATCATTGACAATTGAAGGATACATTTCTATTCTTAAAGAATATCTTGAAAACGTATCGGTTTCACCCTCTATAAAGCAGCAACTCTACAGATCTATTGAATTAGGACTTGCTGAGATGAAATACCTTAATATACAGCCAGAACAAACACTTAAGGAAGTCCAAGATTACTACCCAACAGGAATACGAGGGCCTTTTCAACGAGATCATATATTTCTTATGAATTTTTATCCAGATGTTGTTTCTATCAATGTTCTTTTCCCAACCTACAAGATAAATATTACTCATGAGAATGAAACATCAGATACCACTCAGGTATTAGAAATCTTTGTTAAACTAGTTCCTCTTTTTGATTCAGTACAAACGCAGAATCGGATTTTTATCAGGAAATTATATCAAAAGACATCCCCGATATGGCCTGCTATAGGGGGAAGAATTCTTGATAATGATACAACAGTTTTTATTCTCGCTTTTGGTTTAAAGATTGATTGGAAAATGCGGTTCTTCTAAGGTCATTCTTTTAACCAGAACCGAATTCGCTGCTCGCCATTCCGTTCAATAACCGTACTTTCAATTTTTCCCTCTCGTGCAAGCCATCCAATCGCAGTGATAACCTCTCGTCTATTAAGCTGAGTTAATCGCATGATTGAAGGTAAACTAATTTCGCCCCATGCATCAAGAACTTGAAATATTTTTCCGGCATCTGAACCAACCTTGGATGTTAAATTTGTCTCAGAGAGATTCAACGTAGCGTCATGCCGAGCAATTTTGTTTTCTCGTGCAAGCCATCCAATTGCACAATCAAGTTCATCTTGTTTTAATCCAGATTTTTCAAGAAGGATCGGTTCTTCAAGCGGCCCATCAACAAATAACTGCCGCCAGATTTTTCCTGCGTTTTCACCAATAAGTGTCGATATATTTTGATCCATAAACCAACATCCCCAAAATAACGGTATGCAGTAGGTTATTAAAAAATATTATGTTGTATCGATAGACCTGCAAAAGTATATGATTTAGTAAATCTTTCCAGATGTTGGTGATACATCTATGATTAAGATTCATGAAACAGCATACATTGCCCCTTCAGCAGTCATCATTGGTACGGTTACAATAGGAAAATATTGCAGTGTTTTTCCAAATGCAGTACTTCGAGGAGACGAAAATTATATTTCTATTGACGATGGCTCGAATATTCAGGATTGTTGTGTTTTGCATGTCGACACAAAACATAGTCTCGAAATTGGAAAAAATGTAACTATCGGCCATGGTGCTGTTATCCATGGCGCCAACATAGATGATACTTGCCTTATCGGCATTCATGCAACTGTACTCAACGGTGCTACAATACGTAAAGGATCTATCATAGGTGCAGGAGCTGTTGTCACAGAAAATATGGATGTTCCTGAGAATAGTTTAGTTCTTGGAGTTCCTGGAAAAATAATAAAACAAGATGAAAAATACATTCTGTTAAATGAAGAAAATGCACAGATTTATCAACGTCTTGCTCGAAACCATAAACAAGGTATGTATGATCGGTATCAAAAATAACGTCGTACATTTTTACTGTTGTGTTGAACAATACGATTTTTTGGAAACAAATTTAAAGTCGCTACCAATTGCATTGTAGTACTTTTAAAATTCAACGGTGGAGGCAAAAATATATGCATGAAGTTGTAATTGTATCTGCAGTTCGTACTGCTCAAGGTAAATTCGATGGGGCATTACGGAGTTTTTCTGCACCAGAACTCGGTGGTATTGTCCTCAAAGAAGCAGTCAAACGTGCACAGATTCAACCAGAGGATGTCGATGAAGTTATCATGGGTAATGTTGTTTCAGCAGGCCTTCATCAAAATGTTGCCCGGCAGGCAGCTATCGCTGCTGGAATACCATATACGGTTGGAGCATTCCATGTTGACAAAGTATGTGGTTCATCACTGAAATCAGTAATCTTAGCTGCACAAGCGGTTAAATGCGGTGATGCAGAATGTATTGCTGCAGGGGGCATGGAAAGTATGACCAATTGTCCCTACCTCCTTGATAAAGCACGTTTTGGGTATCGACTTTTTGATGGGAAGCTTATTGATGCAATGGTCAATGATGGTTTATGGGATGTATATAATAACTTTCACATGGGCATGACTGGAGAAATTATCGCTGAAAAATATCACATTTCACGAAAAGAATGCGATCAGTTTGCAGTATCAAGTCATCAAAAAGCAGCTCATGCAACAAGAACAGGTAAATTTAAAGATGAAATACTCCCTATTGAAATAAAACAAAAAAACGGAGAATCTTTTGTCTTTTCAGCGGATGAAGGCATTCGATCAAATTCAACCATTGAAGGTCTTGAAAAATTAAAACCGGTTTTTAAAGAAAACGGTGTCATCACTGCAGGTAATGCATCGCAGATTTCTGACGGAGCCTCTGCAGTTGTCGTTATGAATAAAAAGAAAGCAGAAAAACTTGGCATCCAACCACTCGCATCTATCCTAGACTATAATACTATGGGTGTAAAACCAGAGTATGTCATGGAAGCACCAATCCCTGGAGTGCAAAATCTTCTAAAAAAGATGGATCTTACGATCGATGATATCGATCTTATAGAACATAATGAGGCTTTTTCTTCTGCATCGATTGCCGTTATGCGCGAGTTGCACATACCTGAAAAAAAATTTAATGTTCATGGTGGTGCTATAGCACTCGGTCATCCGATTGGAAGCAGTGGATCTCGTATTTTAGTGACCTTGTTGCATGCCCTACATCACTATAAAAAACAGAGAGGACTTGCAACTATTTGTCTTGGTGGTGGGCATGCTGTTTCAATGGTTATCGAACGGAGGTAATCAAGATGGTAATCAAAAAAATTGGTGTTGTTGGCGCAGGTACTATGGGCCATGGGATAGCACTTGTCGCAGCACAAAGTAACTATCATGTTCTCATGTATGATCTCAAAGAAGAATATGTTATAAACGGTTTTAAAAAAATTGAAAATTTCCTCAACAAAAGCATTGAAAAAGGAAAACTAACGCAAGCAGGAAAACAAGAAATTCTACAGAGAATAACACGAACAACTACTCTTGATGATTTTAAAGATGTTGACGTTGTTATAGAAGCTATCGCTGAAAATATACAAGCAAAAAAAGAGGTTTTTAAAAAACTTGACATGATTTGTAAAAAAGAAACAATTTTTGCGTCAACAACGTCAACGATACCAATTACTGATCTTGCGTCAGCAACACAACGCTCTGAGCGGTTTATCGGAATGCATTTTATGAATCCAGTTCCGCTCATGAAACCAATAGAGGTTATACGAGGTCTTCGCACATCTCAACAAACCGCAACTACGATTCATGACATTGCAGTACAAATGGGAAAAACGCCAGTTGAAGTCAACGACAGCCCTGGTTTTGTATCAACACGAGTGCTCTTTGCTATGATTAATGAGGCGATATTTTGTCTGTATGATGGTACAGGATCCGCTGAAGCTATTGATACCATTATGAAACTTAGTTTTAACCATCCGATGGGGCCATTAGAACTTGCTGATCTGATTGGTCTTGATGTATCATTAAACATTCTCAATATCTTATACGAAGGTTTTAATGATCCTAAATATCGTCCATGTCCTCTGTTGAAAAAAATGGTTCAAGCAGGATTTCTTGGTCGAAAAACTGGAAAAGGATTTTATGAGTATCCAACCATGAGGTGAACGATGTCTTTTAAGAATATTATCATCCAAAAACAGAATACGATTGCTCTTCTAACAATCAACCGACCTTCAGTCTACAACGCTTTAGATAGAGAAACACTCATCGAATGTGAACGAGCGTGCGATGATTTTGAACATGACCAAACAATAAAAGTTGTTATTATTACCGGTCAGGGAAAATCATTCATTGCTGGCGCCGATATTAAACACATGAAAAACATGACTTCTTTAGAAGCACAAGAATTTGCTGAACTCGGTCAACAACTTCTTTTTAAAATTGAACATTCACGAGTACCCTACATTGCTGCAGTCAATGGTTATGCACTTGGTGGAGGATGTGAACTTCTGATGGCTTGTGATATTGTGATTGCGGCAAAAACCGCCAAAATCGGACAACCAGAAATCAACCTTGGAATCCATCCTGGTTTTGGAGGAACTCAGAGATTACCGCGACGTTGTGGAATATCTAAAGCAAAAGAACTCCTTTTAACTGGTGATGTGATCTCAGCAGACGAGGCATTCGAAATCGGTTTAGTGAATAAAGTTGTCGATGATGACCAATTAATGAACGAAGTTAACATCCTCGCTGAAAAAATATCATTAAAATCCCCTCTACAACTACGTTTTATTAAAGAGTTGGTCAATAAAGGAGTTAACCTTGATCTGTCACATGCGTGTGCATTAGAACGTGCTTCTTTTTCAGTATGCTTTTCGACGAATGATCAAAAAGAAGGGATGACTGCATTTCTTGAAAAACGAAAGCCCCAATTTCAAGGAAAATAACCTAAAACGTCACCATCTCTTTTTTACCAGCCGCAACAATTTATCAGTGATGATTATTGTTTAGATAGTGCTTTCATTGAAATGTTACCACTCCATTCCTCCGCGACCCAGACATCCTTTGGTATAGGGATGTTTAATATCTAGAATCTCACTGACCATATCAGCAAGGTGAATCAGTTCTGGTGGTGCGTATCGTCCTGTCAATATCAACTCCACCTGGTTAGGTTTATCTTTACATACCTGGATCACATCATCAAGTGATAGTAGATTGAACCAAAGTGCAACAGTAATTTCATCGAGAATAACAACATCATAGTTCCCTTTTTGAAGAATTTCTCGCGCAAATAGTAATCCTTTTTGAGCGAGATCAATATCGATTTGTTCGGGTTTTTCTTTTGAGACAAATTCATTCCGACCAAATTGATGATATGTAAATGTTGCAAATTTCTCAAGTGCATACAGTTCACTGTATTTTTTTCCTTTCATGAATTGAATCAGACAAACCGTGAATCCATGACCAAGAGCACGTAAACCAAGTCCTAAAGCAGCGGTTGTTTTTCCTTGCCCGTCTCCTGTGTAAATTCTAATATATCCCTTTGGTAAGGACATGGAACATCAAAGAGTACATCAATATGTCAATTATATGTATTTGTACCTACGAGAAAAAGAGAATGATACTTCTATCCTCCATCCTCAACTGATGACACATTCCTATCAATAGTCTTAACAACAGTATACATCTCTCATAATACCTTCATTCCTCTAACGAATCAACAGTATGCGATGTCCCTCTGGGAGATAGATTTCCCCCTCCGACGTAGTATTCATCAATAATAGCAGTTTATTGCCCCTATATTCATCAGAAGGTTAACAACCATAAAAAAAACAAAAAGATATGCGAAACCACGAGTTTATCAAGATATAAAAATATCACGATACAAAGTATTCTAGAAAGATAGAAACCTTTATGTTTGATAATTTTATTTCAACCCCCATGCAACTCGAACTTACAGAGCAACAAAAGATGATTAAAAACATGGTTAGAGACTTTGCTGAGAAAGAAATAGCACCTCACGCGAAAGAATTAGACAAAAAAGAAGAATACCCCTCAGCAATATTAAAAAAAATGGCAGAACTTGGTCTTTTAGGAGTTTTTATCCCAACAGAATATAGCGGTGCTGGATTAAATGCACTAAGTTATGCTATAATAATTGAA
Source organism: Candidatus Thermoplasmatota archaeon (assembly GCA_038884455.1). NCBI lineage: Archaea > Methanobacteriati > Thermoplasmatota > Thermoplasmatota archaeon. The sequence continues at coordinate 6,952 of JAWABU010000018.1, forward strand.
GAAATATCACGAAAATGCGCAGCAACCGGTGTTATTACCTCAGTTCATAATTCACTTGCAGCATCACCAATTATTCACTATGGAACTGAAGAACAAAAAAAGAAATATTTACCGCTCCTCGCAAAAGGAGAAAAAATTGGAGCGTTTGCAGGAACTGAACCAAATGCCGGATCAGATCTTGGTGCAATGCAGACCACCGCAGTCCGCAAAGGTGATCATTACATCATCAATGGCCAAAAAACATTCATCACAAGTGGACCAAAAGCAGGTATTATCATCGTCTTTGCAGTTACTGATAAAACAGCAGGTACAAAAGGTATCAGCGCATTTATTGTTGAAAATACCATGAAAGGATTTAAGGTCGGTAACACCTTTCAAAAACTTGGAATAAACGCATCATTAACATCTGAACTTATTTTTGAGAATATGCATGTGCCCAAAGAAAATCTCCTCGGCAAAGAAGGCGAAGGATTCAAAATCGCATTAAGTACGCTTGACGGAGGTCGTATCGGTATTGCATCTCAGGCGGTTGGTATCGCTCAAGCTGCACTTGATGAAAGCATCGAGTATGCAAAACAGCGACAACAATTCGGTAAACCCCTTGCGCAGTTCCAAGCAATTCAATGGATGATTGCAGACATGGCAACCCGAATTGAAGCTGCCCGATACCTTGTGTACAGTGCTGCATACAAAAAAGATAAAGGTGAACGGTATTCAAAAGAAGCTGCCATGGCAAAACTGTTTGCATCAGAAACAGCAGTGGATGCAGTGATCAAAGCAGTACAAATCCACGGTGGGTATGGATACACAAAAGAGTATACTGTTGAACGATTGTTTAGAGATGCAAAAATAACTGAAATCTATGAAGGAACATCAGAAGTTCAACGAATGGTTATTGCCTCAAATATCCTTAAATAACTTTAGGTATTTACTTTTGAGATATTCAAAAGTATTCAAAAATTGATTCGCAGTGTTCTACGTTGTGATTTGATACAGCATACTAATACATCGTATCCAATTCACCTAAAAAAGGATAAAACAAAAAAAAACACTTCCTGCAGGAAAAACAAACAAAAGGAGGATATGAACTATGATCACGATCGTTTGTGCAAAGCAAGTTGTTGATGTTTCAGAGATAAAAATTGATCCTCATACTAAAAAACCGATATTGCAAGGATTATCAAAAAAAATTAGCGATATCGATAAAAATGCTCTTGAGGAAGCAATTAAAATTAAAGAAAAAAATGGTGGAAAAATAATCGTACTTTGTGTTGGTTCACCAGATGCAAAAGAACGGCTAAAAGAACTGCTTGCTATGGGTGCTGATGAAGCTGTTTTAATTCCATTTGAAGAAACCTTTGATTATCACATGGTTGCGCAGCTTCTTGCAGGAGCAGTAAAAAAACTTGGTTCTTTTGATTTGATCCTCTGTGGGGAAGCATCAATAGATTTGTTTTCAGGACAAATAGGACCACGGTTAGCTGGAATTCTCAATATTCCACAGATTACCTATGCCCAAAAAATCACCACTGAAAAAAACAAAGTAACTGCTGAACGCAATATGGGAGAAAACATTGTTATCACCGAATCTTCATATCCTGTGGTTATAACAGTAACAAAAGAAATTAACACACCGCGGTTACCGAGTCTTATGCAGATTTTGGGTTCTGCACAGAAACCGATTCATGAATGGAATCCTCAGTCACTACTCCAAGAAAAACCGGTATTAACCACTAAAGTTGTTGAACTTTCAGGAATCTCTATGCATCGAAAGAATATCATCTTTAAAGATGACCTTGATCAATCCGTCCACAAGCTTGTTGACTGTCTGATCCATGAAGGAGTGCTGAGGTGAATTCCCTATGGTATTAGTATACAGTGACGATCATACAATGATGCTTGAACTGCTCGGAAAAGCATCTGAACTCGCACAAATTCTTCACAAAAAAGTCTACGCAGTACTTATTGGTAAACGCAATGAACACCATGCTGATACCTATGGTAAACATGGTGCTGATAAGATACTTCTTGTAGATTCACCTCTTGATACTTTTAAAGCTGAAGAATACACAGAGATCCTTGAACACATCATCCGAGAACATGAAATAGAACTAGTTATGATCGGATCAAACAAAAACGGAAAAGAACTAGCACCTCGTCTCGCAGCAAAACTGAATACCGGATGTGTCACAGATTGCACAAATATATCAGTGAACAATGGAAAGATAACAGTGCAACGAACTATTTATAGTGGAAATGCAGTGGCAGTTGAAGAATTCATGAAAACACCAGCTCTAGTTACCATCCCGCCAAAAACTTTTACGATACAAGCAAAAAATCCAAAACATCAGAGTGAACTGTTGAAAAAATCTATCTCAATTCAACCCTCGTCATCAAAAATTCTGAATATACAAGCAACAAAAACTGAAGGTGTTTCAGTTGAAGATGCAGATATTATTGTTTCATGTGGACGCGGGATAAAAAAGAAAGAAGATATCCAACTCATCAACGAACTCGCAGAAACATTAAAAGGAAAAACAATTGGCTGCTCCCGACCAATCGCTGCTGATTTAAAATGGTTATCTGAAGATCACTGGATTGGTTTGTCAGGACATAAAGTAAAACCAAAATTATATATTGCAACCGGTATCTCTGGTCAAATTCAACATATTGCAGGTATGCGAGATTCTGGTATTGTTGTTGCTATCAATAAAGATCCCGAGGCTTTAATTTTTAGATCAGCGGATTATGGAATTGTTGGTGATCTGTACGAAGTTATACCAAAGCTTACTCAAGCGATTAAAGAGAAAATGAAATAAATACCCAAAAAATATGACGAGAAAAAACGATGTAAAGAAACTCTTGGATATCCCAAACGAAAAAATCCCTGATTTTATTTTTTTACATCTGAGAAACCTATGGGCAGTAGATGGACTATACTATCTCGGTATCGAAGAAAAATGGGGAACAGCCGAGGCGACAACAATTGACGAGCATGTCTGGAAAGTTATGGGAAAAATAGAAGCGCGAAAACTCAAAGAATTTTTCCACCTTCAAGGATCTGATGTGAAATCAATGATGCATGCATTACAGTATTCTAGTTGGGCATTAGATCTAGAAGACAAAGAAATTATCATCGAGGAAAATAGAGCAGTTATTCGAAATACGTACTGTCGTGTACAGACGACTCGTTTAAAAAAAGGATTATCTGAATTTGCATGTAAACCGGTACGACTCGGTTTTCTGAAAGCATTTGCTGCCGAATTTAATCCAAATATCAAAGTTACCTGCACGATATGTCCACCAGACATTCACCCTCAGAATTTGTGGTGTGAATGGGAGTTTCGCCTTTAAAAATAACTATATGAAGTATCGTTATTGCTAATATCTGGAGAAAAGAAGCTATGAAAACGGGAGAAGAGTATAAAGAAACGTTACGGTCGATGCGACCGAATATATATAAGTTTGGTGAGCTGATTACTGATGTTACCACACATCCTGCGACGAAACGAACAATTGAGGGGCATGCCCAAATTTTTGATGCCCAACATAAACCTGAATATCAGGATATTCTGACAAAAAAATCTTCATTGATCAACGAACGGATTTCTCGATATTTATCGATCGTTGAAACTGCGGATGATATGTATGCAAATGTTCGAATGAAACGGCTGATGTTTAACTTAACAGGTACATGTACCGGAGGTCGTTGTGTTGGTTTTACTGCAATCAACGCCATGTGGGCAGCAACATATGATCTTGATTTAGAATTTCACACAGAGTATCATAAACGATTAAAAAAATGGCTTATCGATGCACAGAAACGAGATATCACAGTGTCTGGTGCATTAACTGATCCAAAAGGAGATCGATCAAAATCTCCATCACAGCAACATGATCCAGATATGAATCTGCATATCGTCGAAGAAAAAAAAGATGGAATCATTGTTCGCGGAGCAAAAGTGATGATCTGTGGTGTTGCAGCTTCAAATGAAATTTTTGTCATGCCTGGAGCAGGATATAAAGAAGAGGACAAAGCCTATGCAATTTCTTTTGTAATTCCAAGAGATTGCAAGAATTTGACAATTATCGAAACTCGACGGCCAAGTGATACCCGTGAACAAGAATGCGGGTTTGATATCCCTGTAGATATCGGAGGAATTACGCAGGCGTATCTTTTATTTGATGATGTATTTGTGCCAAAAGAACGTATTTTTATGTGCCAAGAATATCCATATTCATCAAAAGCAGTGGTACATTTCATCGCAATGTACCGAGCGGCGATCGGTGGCTGCGTTGCTGGTCAGGGTGATGTTATGATCGGTGCTGCTGCATTAATCGCTCGTGCTAATGGATTATCAGAAAAAGTTTTTCGAGATAAGATAACCCAGATGAGTATCAACAACGAAACAACATTTGGTATGGGAATTGCTGCATCTGCATTAGGAACACGACATCCCTCAGGTGTCTGGTTTCCTCATACTCTTCTTTCAAATGTCAATAAAGTCCATGTCGCTACCTTACCCTATGAAACAAAACGCCTCGTTCAGGAAATCGCCGGTGGTATCGGAGAAACCGGATGTCTTCCATCATGTCAAGATATTCATGATCCCAAGTATGGAACCTTATTACAAAAATATTTAAAGGCATCTTGTTCAGGAGAGACCCGTGCGAAAATCAGCCGTCTTATTGAATGGCTAACCATTGGTGCTGGTGTTCCTGGATGTATGCATGGAGGAGGATCTCCGGCTAGCGCAAAATTGATTATCAACGCACAAACCGATATCCAACACTATATTGCATTGGCGAAACGACTTGCACACATTACCGAAGACATTCAAGTAGAACAGAAAAAGAAATAACGTAGTATGTCTAAGAAATTTGTCTTTTTGCCATGTCAACTTAAAGAATTTGAGCAGAACATCTCCACCGGGAGATAAACCTCATAACTATGTTGTTACGTTCATGATCTTTGCTAGTTTTATAGAAACTTTTTTAAAGCAATACTTGTACCAGTATTGTCAATACGTATGTGGGGAGAACAATTTTCAGGCAAGAATTGTACAGAACCATGGTATGAACTGTACAACATCACCTAAATATAATCTCCGACAAAAAGGAGATTATGACGGAGCTTAAGTGGTATGGTACATCAAGGCAAAAGGTATATAAAGTTATAAAGATAGATATATATAATGATTTGAATAAATATATGTTGGGGGAAAATAAGATGGGTGACACCGCACATCTATATAAAATAAGAAATTTTATATCTCATACAACAAAACTTACCACTTTCTTTTTAATAGCACTCTTCTTTTGTAACATCTTGATACCCTCGGTAGCTGCACTAGCATTTCATCAAGCTCAAAAAGCTCCAGCCGCCTCTTCAATATATACCGGAACGGGGATGCAGCCACCAATAGCACGTATCATCGTTACACCAGGAACGCAAGGATCCATTAATCAACTTTTTACCTTTGATGCATCAACATCAACCCAAGGATATGTACTGCACAATAATCTTTTAACCAGTGAATCACTCAATAATCATGTCAGTTATTCACGACCTATTCAATCACTTCAACAGATGTCAATCCCACTCGCACACGATATTGTATTGAACATGCCTCATGATATTTTCTCTATTGAGCAGAAAAACAGTGATGAAACCATCGCTGAAAAAACAGAGTTTACCAAAAAAACACCATCATCATTTGACGAAACACAATCATCAATAAATCAAGAAAATAGTATCAACCCCGTAGTTGCATCAACGAACGAACAAAACCAAGAAACTCTCCAAAGATTAGAGCCAGAAAACACAAATAACCACGTATCTACCGAACCACTTCTTGGAGAATCACCCTCGCAAGAATCTGACGAAATCGAAGAATCAACACCGCAAGAATCATACCCAACGCAACTAGAAACACCACCTGAAACAGGACAACTCTCAGACGAACAACTAGACATCATCGCGCCTGAACCAGAACAAAATCCTGCAGAAAACCAGCCACCTCAATCAACCTCAGCAAACATCTACCATTGGGATTTCGGCGATGGAACAACCGCAACGGGAATGATTGTCACCCATCAATATACTGACTATGGATACTATACTGTTCTGTTAACCTTTACCGACGTAAATGGATTAACCGATACCGAAACTGTTCTCATAACAATTATGCCTGAAAAACCAACACTTTTCGGTACATTTACTGATCATGGTTTCAAACTCTACTGGGATGAAAATTCGGCAGAAAACCTCTATTATAATATTTACAAAGATTCAACCTACATCGGTTATACCACGGGAACACAGTTTTATATAACAACCATAGACAATGCTTTCTATCAAATAACCGCCGCTGTGGAATGCTCAGATGGTACACTTGAAAGTGAAAAATCGAATGGAATCCACGTAACCATGCAGAGAACTCTTTTTTCACCGGTTGCTATTATCTCAGAATCATCAACCTTTGGATTCCAAGGAAAACCCATACTTTTTGATGGGTCAGAGAGTTATTCTCCAAATGGAGAAATAATAAGATATCAATGGATGTTTGGAGATGGAACCACAGGTTTCGGAAAATATCTTTATCACACGTATTCCAAAAAAGGAAACTACACTGTTTCTTTAACTGTTACTGATGAGTATAATCAAACCGATACAACAAGTATTTTGATACTCGTAGTAAAACCAAATATTCCCCCAATTGCACTATTTACTGCCGAACCGATTCATGCAACCGCTGGAGAGGATATCACTTTTGATGCAAGTGCAAGTTTCGATCCTGATGGAACAATCATATCATGGATGTGGGATTTTGGAGATACCACAACAGGATCTGGAAAAAAGATTAATCATAGTTATTCCACAGCTGGAAATTATATTGTAACACTGACTGTGATGGATAATGATAAATCAGCTCATTCAAACACGACCCTCATCATTGTTACTGATGCGAAAAATACAAACAATCCAGAAGTAAGTATTAAAAATCCAAAACCAGGATCATATATTCTAACTATAAGAGCACCAAATTCTGCAGGTTTGGTCAGCTACAGTATTGACTGGGGTGTCCAAGGACTAAATCCAAAAAGAACACCTTTTTTTGATCCAGAAACACAAGTGTCAGCATCGTATACGTATACACAATCAGGAACCTATCATATTACAGTTATTGCATATGATGAAAACCATCAAGCATCGTTACCAACAACAATCGAAATAATCGTTAATCTAGAAGAAAATCAAAATCATCAGCAAGCAATGGCAACAAACGTTGACATCGAAGATACAGTCCAAGGAAATGTTTCTATATCGATAGTTATTGTATTTGGAGTAGTTGCAGTAAGCCTTACAATACTCTCTGTTTTCCGACAGAAAAAAAAGAATAAGTTATAACTTATTTTTATTATGTTATGTTCAAAAAATTAATTCTTAGTGTATAAAATCATACTACAATTTTACCTGTCATTATCATCGTTCAATTTACCCTTGTGCGTAATTTGGAAACCATCCCAAACATCTAAAAATTTCTCCATTATCAAATGAAATCTGTATTTTTTTAAAAAAGCAATGATAGTAGGCTCATCGACTAAAGAATACCCTTTGCTTGTCAATGTTGGAGTTGAAATAATATTTGCATGAACTAACTTATTTAAATGATATGAAAGAAGTTGTGCAGAAATATTAAGATGTTGCTGAAGCTCGTTATATTTTGCACTTCGATGGATCAATAGATATATCACAATTTTCATCGGTATTTTTTGTCGGAGTAAAGAAATCAGCATTCTTTCTTGTTTATTGACGCCAGTGTCAGAAATATAATAATATTTTAAATAATTATTTTCATCTCGAATAGAATAGATCATTTTCGCTTTTTCCATATATCTTAAATGATAATCTGCTAAAGAAACCCGAATATTCAATATTTCTGCGATTCTACTGAGATGTAATCCTGGATTTTCATTAATGAGAGTATAAATCTGATTTCGAATATCGCCGGTTCTTCTATATTGTATTCCCTGTTCTCTTTTTGTTGCATAATATTTTTTATATCCTGCTTCATCAACTCCTTTAATTTCATTAATTTCTTCTAATATCTGTGTATGATGCTCAATAATAGGAACGCTTAGACCGGTCAATTCAGCGATTTTGTGAAGATATATCCCAGGATTTCTAATGATTAGATTAAATATCTTTTTTTGGATTTCATGTTCATATTGGTTTGTCATAAGATTATCTCTTTAACGTAGCTAGAAATAAAAGTAATAAAACACAAAGATCAAGCAAGCCATTATCGAAATACGGTTCAATTATTGAAAAAATTAAAATGTTAAAATAACGGAATGTTACTATTATTCCTTTTATTAAAAATATAAAAAAAACACCAGAAATAAATAATAATTTTTCATTTCTATATTTTCGAAAACAAACTACAGAAAGAGCTAATAAACCTATAGAAAAGGTCGTAATACATGCTCCTAAAATCAAATTTGTAAAATCCATTTTTTCCTCTCCTCATTTTTTATATAACATAATTGTAAGTATCATTTGTTTTTTCTCCTTTTGTGTAAAATATAAAATAATGGTGGATAATGTAGGTACAAACTCGGGACAATAAATATGATTATACATATTATACTTAGGATAGTATAAATCAAAATCGCAATCGGCGTCGTTAGTAAATTTATAACTTTTTTAAGGACAATAGTATGTTCACTAAAATTGGGTATAAAAATCAATACATGGATTTTTTTATCAGAATCTTGCGTAATATAATATTTTGGATTGTTTTCATGAATATCTGTATTTAAAAGATCAGTTATATTATTCGCAATAGTTAGTATTTTTTGATTGTCATATTCGACACTTATTTCTTCATGGGAGCCTACAATAGTTTCTTGATTTAGAATTATAACCAGAATACTACTTTGTGTTTGTTCGCTACTAATATTCAATGAAATTTGTTTTTGTTGTTCATTATAGATGATAGATCCAATGGACAAATCAGTATACGTCAATTTTTCATAATAAATTGATTCTTCTGTTTGATTAAAAATTATTTCTCCGCCTATTTTTCCTTCAAGTATTGCATTATTGATATATTCTCTGATCAAACTATTCGGTTGGACAGAAGAATCAATTCTTTTTAGGAAAAAATCAAGTTGAACAGCGGTATTTTTATAGATATCAATGGTTTGTGTCTGTGGATAATATCCGATTTTAGATACTTGAATATGATAACTTCCTTCAAAAAGTGGTTTACTATTATACAGACCATCTTTTGAAATAGTACACTCTCTCTCAATATTGTTGCCAATGTTATAATTAATACAAATTGTTACATTTTGCAATATGTTATGATCTTCATCGTAGATTATCCCAAAAACCCATCCATGATTTTTTGCACTATCGTCTTGATTTAAAATCGATATTATTTTTGTAATTGATGGATAGTTTTCATACGTTACTACTAATGGAAAAACAGTATTTCTAGTAACATACGGAGCTGAAATAATAATTGTTCCAAATATATCTGTTTTGTAGGTTTTTCGTAAAAAAGTAACTGAAGCTTGATCAACTGGTTTTCCGTCAACAAGGACAGTTACAGTAAAATTTTCCCCTTCTACTATTTCAGACGGACATTCAACTAGTAATGAAGATATCGACTGATTAATAACCTGCAGAAAAGGTAAGGACCAATCACTTTCTGCATTATATATATCTCTTGCTCTGATTTGGACTGTATGAATCCCTGAGGTTTTCCAAGAATAACTTTGTTGTACTGAAAAATTTGATTGATACGGGCCGAACCATTCGGTAATAACCGTATCGAACTTCCATTGATACCACAGTAGATCTCCATCAGGATCATCAGTCTTTGAAGTAAAAATATAATTTTTATGTATTTCTCCAAAGGTTGTTCCAATCGGTTTTATCGGCTGTATAGGGGCATTATTTTCACCAAATCCGATAACAATTTTATTGTTTGTTGCAACCCAAATTTTTCCATTCGAAACAATAGGTTGTCCATTTGCTGTGTACTCTCCAGTACTCGCTTGCCAAATAACAGAAGAAGTGCCATTGTCATTTCCAAGTGCATCAAAACAATAAAACTTTCGTGGTTTTACGGAAACATACACTTTAGAATCTGCAACAATGGGAGAAGCAGATGCCCATGTTGTCGTACCAGAAAATGTATAATCCCAACATACCTTTAATTCCCCTTGAGTAGCATTGAAGGTCAAACAATAGATTTTATTTTGACTCGAATAAGATGTTCCAAAGTAAATATTCCCATAAGCAGCAGTGATATCTGTGAGAGCACTCACTGGGTGAATCTGATACTCAGCAATCAAAGTTGTTGTGCCGTCGCCATTGCCTTCTGCATCGAGACAAATTAACGATGAAACACAGCCAACATAAACTCTATTATCAACAACAGTACATGCTGTTGCTCGTGGTGATCCTTCTATTAGATATCTCCATTTTTTTTCACCGGTATCTCGATCAAGGCAATAAATAAAGGAAGTGCTCTGAAAAGCTCCTAACAAAGAGTTACTTGCTGAAAAATATATCTTGTCGTTTTGGCATGCAGCAGCAGTAAAAATAGTTTCATTTGCTGTGAACGACCAAATCAACGTACCATTCTCATCGATACAATACATCTTTTTATCGGTCGAACCAACAAAAATTTTTCCATGATCTACCGTTGGTGATGCTTTGATAGTATTACCAGTTTCTATTGTCCATTTGACAGAACCAGTTTCAGTATCGAAACATAGAAGTTTTGAACCAGATCCAACATAAAGTTGATTATTATTCACAGCAGGAGTTCCATAGATTAAACCATAACTCTCTTGTAAATTTTTTTTCCAAAACACTGAGCCATTGTATGCATTGATACAGTAAAGTGATCCATCGGAGAAACCAACGAATAGCTTTCCATTAAAAAAAACAGGATATCCGGCAGCTTCACCTTGATTTTCACTATCTACTTGTTTTATTAGAAATGTCTTATTTGTAATTGGTGCAGATGTTGGAGAGAAACTTGTGTTTATTTCATTATATCCATATTGAGGCCAATTAGCGACAATTGCTGTCGAACAGAATGACAAGAAACAAAAAATCACCAATGCATATGTACATAATTTTGATACCTCTTTATTCATATACCCATCCAGTCCTAATTACATAAATGATATCATAAATCCTATATTCAAATTTTTTGTTTAGAAAAAATATGCGATAATAAAAATACCTGATTCTAAGTAAAATACTCTTACAAAAACTCAAAACAATTTTCAATAAAATATTAATATTGTTTGAATCCAACTTATGTATGAAAAATAGGGTGATCTTTTTTATCATCTTATTTTTCCCCCAATTTCCCCATCTTGTATATGTCAAAAAGGAGGTATATGATGAAAGAAGTCAGATTTGGAAAAAAGCTGATATTTATATTATTGCCGGCAATAGTTTTTTTGACCTGTTTTGTTTCTTACGAAGTCAAAGCAGGTATCGGTGAAGATGGGCGTTCTGTATTTGATGGTGATTGGTATGATGTTTGGCCATACCCTGCAGGTACAATTCAAATCGGAGCGTTCTATACAACTGGAGGATGGACACTTAAAGACGGAGAGTGGACATACCTACCAGCAGGTGTTTATCGTATTTACAAAACCATAGTCAGCTTTCCAGATAGCATTCTTGATGATTATCCTCCGATTATTATCGTCTTTCAAGAGATACCTGTTTAAGTAGAAAGTCTGAAGAATAATAAAGATTAATATTGCATGTCCTAGTAAGGATATTTCCCAAAAGAGTTTATCCTTTAAAAAAACTAAAAAGGTGTTGAAAATGAAAAAGATAGGAAAAATGTTTAGTATTTGGGCTAGTGTTTGTCTTATAGTTATAGCAATACTACCCATGGTATCATCAGATAATCATCACGCAGGAGATAATGCTAATAATTTAGATGAACTTAAAAAAGCAGCAAGAGAAATAAAACTAGTAAAAGATCCATTATGTGGTTTTCTTAGAGTATATCTTAACATGAAGAAAATGTCAGATCCAACCTTCACATTTGAAGACTATTTTGAAGAATTTATAAAACCTCGATTGGAAGAAATGAAACTTGATATCAACAATGATCGGATAGAGATTATTCCTATATATTTAGATTAGAAGTAAAATAGAGTAACTACACTCAGCGATATACGTCTAAGAGTTCTAATTTTATTTATTAATTATTTTTTTCATTAATGTATATAATTTTTAATTTCTGGTCATACACATAAAAAACTCTTACAAAAACTCAAAACTTTTTCAATAAAGTTTATGTATTGCGGCAGAACTTTTATTAATCAAGTTATTAAAAAAATAAACAAAAAATAAAAAAAATTAGGGGGAAAAAGCAAAATGAACAAAAAATATGTAACTATCTTAGTCATAGTGCTAACGCTGGTGATATCTAATTTTATAGTACAATCAGTAACAGATTCAGTAAATGATGGCTCTGAAGCCACTAAAAATACAGATTGGTGGTTCATGTTTCAACATGACTTACAACACACGGGTTCTTCAACATCTCATGCCCCAGAAACAAATAATTTAAAATGGACGTATCTAACTAATGATATCATTAGTTCTTCTTCTCCGATCATTGTTAATAATAAAGTATATATTGGTTCAAGAGATAAAAAAGTATATTGTTTAGATGCAGAAGGTTGTTGGAATGGTACCACGAATGTGATCTGGAGTTATACCACCGGCGGTACGATAAATTCAACACCTGCATTTGCTGATGGAAGAATTTATATAGGATCTAATGATAAAAAAGTTTATTGTCTAGATGCAAATGGCAATGGTGACGGTACAACAAATGTCATCTGGACCTTTGAAGATTCGTTTGGATTTGAATCATCTCCAGCGGTAAACGATGGCAAAGTCTACATTGCTTCAAAAAGTAAATATGTTTATTGTCTTGATTCTTTAGGTAACAACGATGGTACGACGAATCGTATATGGTCCTACGAAACAGGAGATATAATTACTTCATCTCCCGCAATCTTCAACGGAAAACTCTACATCGGATCAAAAGATAAAAAGATATATTGTCTTGATGCAAATGGCAATGGCGACGGCACAACAAACCTCATATGGTCCTACACCACAGGAGGCGCAATCAGTTCGTCTCCGGCAATTGTTAACGGAAAACTCTACATCGGATCAAACGATAAAAAGATATATTGTCTTGATGCAAATGGCAATGGCGACGGCACAACAAACCTCATATGGTCCTACACCACAGGAGGTGCGATCAGTTCCTCGCCCGCAGTAGCAAGCGAAAAAGTATACATTGGTTCACAGGATAGAAAAGTATATTGTCTTGATGCGAATGGCAATGGCGACGGCACAACAAACCTCATATGGTCCTACGCCACTGGAGGTGTGATCAGTTCCTCGCCCGCAGTAGCAAGCGAAAAAGTATACATTGGGACACAACTGAAACAAATATTGTGCTTTGATGCAAATGGCAATGGCGACGGCACAACAAACCTCATATGGTCCTACACCACAGGAGGCGCAATCAGTTCGTCTCCGGCAATTGTTAACGGAAAACTCTACATCGGATCAAACGATAAAAAACTATATTGTTTCGAAACTCCAAGACCATCTCAGCCGATCATTTCTGGAAATCATGATTGGAAACCAAATCAGATCGTTTTTATTGAAGTTCGATCGACTGATTCAGATAATCGTCCGATTCGATATGGAATTAATTGGACTGGACAAGATATAACATGGTCATCATATTATCCTTCAAACACAACCCAAATATTTACCCACGTGTATACAACTTGGGGGGTCTATACTGTTGCAGTGATAGCAGAAAACAACGTTGGTGCAAAAAGCCCATGGTCATATCATACGATCTATGTGAACAATTCAAAGCCAACAGATCCTGTTGTTACTGGTCCCACTGAAGGATGGTTATATATATCATACAATTTCACTGCAGAATCTACTGATGACGATGGCGAGAGCCTATATTATTATTGGGATTGGAATAATGATGGTATATGGGAGGATTATGGACCGTCAGTATCCCATGCATGGACACAACCAGGAATGCGTACTTTTAAAGTTTGGGCTTATGATGGACAAGAGTTTAGTAATAAAACTACATCATCTATACTCATCAGAAATCATATACCTGAAAAACCTACACTTACCGGACCGACAGAAGGAATCACAGGTGTATCATATACCTTTTTTGTAAATACAACTGATGAAGATGGAAATTACGTTAAATATGGATTTGATTGGAATGGTGATGATCAAATTGATCAGTGGACTGTGACATCTGTAGATCCAACGGTACCGTATCCAGTACCTCATATTTTTACTGAACCAGGAACGTATACGATTAAGGCAAAAGCAAAGGATGAGTGGAATACCAGTGATTGGTCAAACACCCTGATTATAACTATTAAAACACCAGCGAATCTTTCAGTTATAAAGATCGGTGGTGGTGGATTGTTTGGTCAAGGTATATTTAACAACATTGGCATTAAACGAATTCAAGCAACTATTGTCAATACAGGACAAACAAGTGCATATAATGTTACATGGAATATCACACTTTCTGGTGGAAATACGGGAGCATATATCTTTGCTGGAGAATTTGCCCAAGGATTTATTCCTCAAATTGAAGGAGAACAATCAGTGATTATTATTGATAAACCAGTACGCGGTATCGGTACAGTCGACATCATTATTACTATTAAAGCAGAGTTGATGCCTGATATTGTTGTAACAAAAAAAGCACGTCTCTTCTTTGGGCTAATCTTCGTTCAGTAATGATGATGGAACAGAAGGTGAACAGAGATGGGAAAAAAAAAAGTATTAATGATAGTAGCAATTATGCTTTGTACCAGTATACTCTTGTGTCCCAGCGGGTACAGTGCAAACAGAAATGCGATTACTGAAACAAACCACCATCAAGACTTTGATGTCCTGCGAAGTGGAATACAGCCAACTCCGTACTATTTCCCATTTTCTAATAAAAATGTACAACCAGCGTATACCCAAACCTCTTCTTTTAATTTTCCACAATACGAGTTTATCCAAAACCCAACACCGGTGCTAAAATCATTTTATGATTATATGCCTGGTAGTTATTCATCAAATTCTATTTGTCTTCAAAAGATGAACGGTGGGGGTCAATATTTGACGTTTCATGCGCAGCCAACGAAAACGATCGAACGGCGACAATACTATGCGTATGTAAATAGCTCATATGGAATCATCAATGGGACCATAACAACATATACAAAACGACAAGGATATGGCTCACTTGCTATTCATCCATCGACAGGTAACCCGATTGTCAGTTGGCATGAATCACCTGAGTATACAACAGCGATCACCTATGATAATTTTAATGCAGGAAATATCCCAGGGTCATGGATGAATCCTGTAACTATCCCGTTGTCAGATTCCATGCATTATATCTGGCCATCGATGTATATCGGTCCATCCCCCTTAGGAACACAGTATGTTCGTGTGTATCAAATAACAAATAATGAAGTGAACATCCCCGGTGAGCTTCCCTGCGAAGATGTTCGAATTATGTATACCGATGTACTGAATACTCATGATGCTGACCTGACCAGCCTTTTAAATCAAACATCATGGACAACTACAACTGTATTTACCGAGTGGCGTGCCAAAGCATGTCGACCATTCCAAGCGTTTGCCATTGATTACACACATCCTGGAAAAGTAGCATTCATTGGCTGGGCTTCATGGTTAAAAGGAGACATGGGAGATATGCCAGTGAATGAAGGAGCATTTGTGTGGGAATCATTTGACTATGGTGAAACCTGGAACATCGCCAATTTGTATGATGATGGCCCAGGACAACCATTATATCAAGTTCAAAATCCAGGATTTCCAGAAGCACCAGCATTCCTTGATGTAACTATTGCTGGGTTTCATAATACTGCTCTGTATGATGCAGAGGGAAATCTCCATATGCCCTATCTGCAACAATACAGCTGGAGTAACGGCGTCTCAACATTTTATCTTCCCTATTTCCTTCCACAAGCTGAAATGGTATGGAATGGAACTAGTTTCAGTTTTCGGGAGGTACCACAACTTCCTGGTTACGATAGTCATTCTGGTCATACTGTACCATGGATCGATAGTAATAATCTGTTCCCAGTTATTGGATGGAGTACCTATCCAGCAAGCGATGCTGGAATATTTCATGAAAACATCCAAAAACAAGCAATAAATCGTGAAAAAAATTGGATGGTACAAATGTGGGTTGATGGCACCTATCATCAACTCGGAACCGATGGAAATCCACAATATAGCAAGTATAAGAAACATCCGCTAATTTACATTAGTGTTTCTCCAGACAATGGAAATTCTTGGTTTGACCCAATACCACTTACAGACGTTAACAGTCAACTGTTTGATTTCTCAGATCAAATAACTGTTTATCCTTATTTATGTCCTGATATCGTCGATCTTGGTAACGATTGGGGTCAAATCTTTCTGTACTATTTTGATGACAATGATTTTGGATCATACATCCAGAGTAGCGGTCCAAACACTGGGGGATACCTAATGTATTGTTCAATAAAAATTAAGTTTCCAAAGCCCGGTGATATGGACATCAATGCAAATGGACCGTATGCTGGATATATCGGTGATGAAATAAACATGTTTGGATCTGCAAGCGGAGGAAAACCACCATATGTATGGCATTGGGATTTTGGAGACGGACAGACTGCAGCAGTACAGAATCCTAAACATTCCTATAACGAACGAGGTACATATACCGTTAGATTAACAGTTACCGACAGCTCTAACCCACCAAATATCAAAAATGATACAACAGTTGCTACAATTCAAAATCGATTCACGATCCAAATCAAAAAAGGACTGGGGCTTAAGGTGTTTGTTAATAATACTGGTGATAAAGATCTTACAAATATCTCATGGTCAATCAAAGTGAACGGCAGATTTGTATTTCCCAAAGAAAAAAAAGGAATATTATCTAAGTTACTCGTAGGTGAAGGAAAAACAGTACAAATGCTCATTCTTGGTTTTGGACCTATCGGAATTACTGTTCGGATAGATAAAGAGAACATGTCAGAACCAGCACTTCTAGTATTATTCTATGTCATCGATACAAAGCTGAATGAATCAAAAACAACAGTAACTAATTTATACGATTATAAAAAGAATATTGAAGAAAAGAAATAGAATGCGAGGTGATTATTATAAAGAAATGTGTTTTGATAATAAGTAGCTTGTTGTTCTTTGCAGCGTTAAACTCTGTAACCTTGTCAACGAAAATTACAGCGCTGCCCGAGACAGTATCTTTAGATCAAGAATCATCAAATATAGATTGGTGGCCCATGTTTCACCATGATGCACGCCATACCGGAAGTTCACAATCCAACGCTCCAAACACGAATCATTCGATATGGAAACTATCTCTTGAAAAAGAAATTACTTCAGCGATCACGATTTTTGAAAATAAAATCTACTTGGGATCAGTAGACAAAAAAGTATATTGCATTGATGCTCTCGGTGACGGCAGTGGGGCAACAAAGATTATTTGGACTTTTTTAACCAACGGAATTATACGATCGACGCCAGCAATTGCTAACGGAAAACTGTATGTCGGCTCCGAGGATAAATATCTATACTGTCTTGATGCAACAGGAAACGACAACGGAACCACAACACTTTTCTGGAAGTATCAATGTGGGGACAGTATCGTTTCCTCACCAGTGGTCACAGATAGATTTGTTTTTATTGGATCATCAGATAAAAAAATATACTGTTTTAATGCAACAACCGGCGATATTGTATGGAGTTACCAAACAGGTGGAAATATTAAGTCATCACCAGCTGTTGATAATGATCGTTTAATCGTTTTAGCAGACAATAAACGATTGTTTTGTTTTGATGCTGATCCTTCAGACGGAATTGATGAAGGAGTTGATGATCCCGATAATGCATCATATGATCTTATTTGGAGAAAAACACTGAGTGTAACCATTTTTTCTGCAGAACCATCACCGATTATTTATAATGAAAAAATATATCTTGGAACTGGATTTCGATTGTTTTCATTTGATCTACAAACAGGAAATATCCTCTGGCAGGTCACTGATTTACCAATCACCATAACACGAACCCCGACAATCTACCAGAATAGATTATATGTTACAACATTTTCTGATAAAAATCAGACACTTTGTTTTGATTCAGATCCTTTTGATGATGGTATCGATGAGGGAATACCTGATCCGGAAGAATGCGAATACGATCTTATCTGGATTTATGATACTCAAACTGGAAATACCGTCATGTCATCTCCCATTAGTGCAGATGGTAAAATATATTTTGGTTCCAGAGATTCTTTTATGTATTGTTTGAACGCATCAGACAAGTCTTTAATTTGGAAATATAAAACAAAAGATCCAATTGAAACATCATCTCCAGCAATTGCACAAAAAGTACTGGTTTTTAGTTCAAATACTACTCTTTATTGTTTTGCAGATAACAGCCCCCCATACAAGCCCCAAACACCAGGAGGACCAACTATAGGTTTTACGAATTATGAGTATCAATACACCGCGAGTACTGAAGATCCTGATCATGATCAACTTTGGTATAATTTTTCATGGGGTGACGGTACCTCCAGTGGTTGGATTGGCCCTGTTGCTCAAAACACACCGATCTCAGCAACTCATTCTTGGAAAAATCCTGGAACATTCTATGTACGGGCAAAAGCAAAAGATCAATATGAAACAAGTCAGAGCTCTGAACGGTTAAAAGTAATCATTGTAGATCCTCCGAATTTAAACATTGATTCAGTTACTGGCGGTAAAGGTGTTTCAATAAACATCAATAACACAGGTAATGGCCCTGCTACTAATGTAACAGTCTCCATCCATATAACCGGGGGTGTTTTTGTTTACCCAAGAAATACCTCAATATTTTTGAATATGATTGGATCGCATGAAGAAATAGATGTCATAGTATCAATCTTTGGGTTTGGCTTAGGATTATGTACACCATTACCGATCATAACTATAACGGTAACTTGTGATCAAGGAATCACGACTAATAAAACAGTAAATGCGCAGATATTATTCAATACAGTTCGTATAAAATGAATATGAGACTCTCAAAACGTTCTAGAATCCGTTCGGAAACAAAACTCAGGTCATACCAAACATTAAAAGTATTTTTCATAATTTCATTACTTACTCTAATAAGTATTCATTCCTGTGAAGTTTTAATAACTATACAAGGTCAATTATGTACTCTAGAATCACTAAG
Source organism: Candidatus Thermoplasmatota archaeon (assembly GCA_038884455.1). Lineage (NCBI taxonomy): Archaea > Methanobacteriati > Thermoplasmatota > Thermoplasmatota archaeon. Next base: position 26,342 of record JAWABU010000018.1, read on the forward strand.
CAGCAAACAACAAGATCTTATCTATGAATCAACAAGTAATCAATGTTATTATCTACGTGATGATGATCCTATTCCCGGTCAACATTCCCGGCTCGATTTTGGCCTCCTATTACAACAACCCCCTGAGACAAACGAGCGAACTGAATGTCATACATTTATAATCTTTAAATTCACAGAAAATGAGACACATCAACCAACAACCATATCAAATATATATTACCATATCTGGCAACATAAACCTGATGAATGGTCATATAAGCTTTTCGGCCTGGGATATAGTACCTTACCAAGCTTTGATACATCGATGAATGAATCAATCGGTATTAATACCGACAAGTACCATTGTATGTTTCGTAACTATCGTCTCATCACAGCACTACAATATACTAATTCTACGATAGCTCAATTCTCAAACGATACTATCTACAACTTTTTTCTCAAAATGGTAGGTATCGGGCCGAAAATCATTTGTTACCCAGATCAGTATTCATTCGTAATCTTCAACGTAGATAATAACGAAACACTCAGATTACTTGATTCAGATTCAGACAGACTCAATGATTATGAAGAATTATTTGTTTATTGTACTAATCCATATGACTTAGATACCGACAATGATAGTGCAACCGACTATGAAGAAGTACAAGCAAATACTCATGGATTTATAAACAGCAATCCAAATAACCCAACAGATACAACTCTGTTTCGGCTCATTAATGTTACTGTTGAAACGAGCACGATGGGATACTGCGGAAGGAATCTTGAATTCTATGGATATGCATCCGGAGGAATATCATCAGAATATCGCTGGTTGTGGGATTTCGGCGATGGAACCACATCAAATCAACAAAATCCAATTCATTGTTATTTAAACCCTGGAAATTATACAGTAAGACTCCTCGTTCGAGATCTTGTTGGAAATCAAGGAAACGATACTGCAGTTATAATAATATATCGTCAGTTGACAGTTACTGCAGGTGGTCCATATACTGGTATTGTTACCATGCCAATTGAGCTACATGGATCTGTAACTGGAGGGAAACCTCCATATGCGTATCAGTGGGATTTCGGCGATGGAACCACATCAATTGAAGAAAAACCAACACCCCGCTACTCAAAGAGCGGAACATACACAATCCTCTTTACAGTTACAGATTCTGGAGACCAACAACAGATATGCACGAATTATACATCTATCACTATAGATGATCATCCATTACGATTCCAGATCAAACCAAGAGGTTTTGGAATAACCCTATTATGTTATAATATTGGATCCTGGAATCTCACGCATATTACTTGTACCATAGCGGTTAATAATGGTTTTATTTATCCAAAAGAGTGTCACAAAAGTTTTAACCTTACTAGAAATACTTCAATAAAAATAGTACTACCAATTCTTGGTTTAGGAAAATTTGATGCAGTAGTTACTATAACACATGAAAAAATTCCTAGCGTACAATATTTTCTTAAAGGATACTGCTGTCTTTTTATAACAAGAAATCTAACCATAACATCCACATAACATAGAGAACAATAATGAAACTAAGAGGCGCTAACGGGAAGGTGCGCAGAACCTTTTTTACACCTACGATCCTTGTCAAGATCTAACGAGCGTTGCCGCATCTCACTCGGCGGCGAACCCGGGTAACTTTTGCTGCCGATCATCAAAGACGTGTACCCCATGTCGCTGTTGTTGACTCCGCCAATAGTTAATCGACTTTTCCAAATCGATCAGTCCCGTGGACTCGTGGTGTTCGTAGCCGCTCCAGAAGCTGCCACGTGGGTAACGCTTACGGAATCCAGGGTGCGCCTCAAACATTTTTCTTGATGTGTAGGACTTGAGGATGATTTCAGCGTTTTGAATGGAGTGCTGTTTTGGAATGTTTACTTGAAAGTGAATATGATCCTCACTGAAACCGAATTCGCCGTACTGAAAGCCAAGATGTTCCAAGTCGTGGAACGCTTTGGTGCAAGTATCGATGTGGCTTTGTTTTCTGAAGTTACGGTATCTTTTATGTGTTGAAAACATCATGGTGACCCAGTTGTTTCGTGTGTCATGCATTGGCTTTTTATAACTACTGCTACTTATATTTTCCCTACAGAATTTTTCTCCTGTCGCACCTTTCATAGACAGGCGAACACGTCTGCCGCGTGCGACAAAAAACAGATACGGTTTAACTGGAGAAAAAGAGATGCGGCTTTTCATCTGCGGGTTCTACGCTGTCGCTCCGAACTATGCAGTATCCTCAGCCGCAGTTAATGAGAGGAAAATTTAAATATTTTTATTCAAGAATTATTGTTTTGAATTTAATTTTTACATTAACCTCCTTTTCAATTTCAATATTTTGATCACATAAAATTTTTATTCGTATTTTTGGTAACGGTTTGATTAATATACCAAAACCAATTCCAAAGACATTGACATTAATATTTTCTGTTTCACCAATAGATAATTTACTGATTTTGTCATTTACTTTACGAGGGGTAACATATAATCCTCCGATGATTTCAATATTATATGAAATATTTGTTGCAATATTATCGCCTGTATTTGTTATGGAAACTGTAAATCCTGTTCCGCCTTCAAATGAAATCTCAAATGCAGGTTGATGACTAAGTATCGTAATAGTTAAAGCTGGGGACCAGTCACTTTGTGCTTGGCGGGTATCTTTTGCTTTAACTTTCACTTCGTAGGTACCAGCATTATTCCAACTATGGGTTGAATAATTATTTGAAATCCAACCACTAAAAGTACCATCTGCAAATGAGAAATTATAAAGTACTTGATCACCATCAGGATCAGTAACTGCTGCAGTGGTGAAAGTATATGCAATTTTTACTTCACCATTTGTTGGTCCTATTGGTACTGAAGGGGTAGGCGGGGGTAAATTTTCATTTCCTGTAATAATTACAGTTAGGGGATCCGACTCAACACTTAGAACATCATGAGTATCTTTTGCAGATACTTTGATATCATATGTTCCTGCAGCGATCCACTGATGGCTTACACTTGCATGAGCATTTTGAGCAAATGGACCTATCCATCCACTAAAAGTGTTATCTCCGAAACTAAAATTATACCAAAGTTGATCATCAGAATTTGGATCAGTTGTTTTTGTTGAGTAAGAATATTCTATATGTGTTAATCCCGCATTTGGACCTGTTGGTGTTTGCGGTTTATTTGGTGGAATAAGATCATCGGCTATTGCAAGTGTAGGATCACCAAACATCTCATACATCTCTATTGTTTTCAAATCAGCAGCTGGATCTGACATACCATTATTGATATAACTAGTAAGTGCTTTACTCCAAACCTGTCCAATTGTAGTGGTCTGTTTTTCTTTGTATGCATTAAACACATTTAGACATAAAAGAGTGTCATATCCATTGAGATCTTCTGGTCCAACCATACCAAACGATATTGCTGTTGGAGCAAAGGAAACGATACCGCCGCCATTTGGATTTTTTACAAACCGCCATCCGAAACAATTGTCAACTGAAAATTTTCCTACAGAACATGCACTGACAATAACAATTGGTAATTTATTTCCATTTGTTAAACTTGCAACATTTGCTGAGGTATATGCACCTTGACTGAGTGGTGTTGGTATCCAAAAGCGACTGTTATTATGAGGATGAGTTGACCATAATTGCTCACTTCCATGTCCTGAGAAAAAAACAAATCCTGATCCTTGGTTAAGTGAATTTGTGATTTCTTGAACACCTGTCATTGGATAGGTACTGCTAAGTCGTGCATTTGTATCCCAGATTTTATCTGATGTAAAATCAGTCATTATCTGAAGAGCAGCTTTGTTGGCTTCTTCTCCTTCATTCCATCCCCATATATCTTCAGGAACATCTGGGGGACAAAACGAATCGCCACCGATGACTATCATTTTTTTGAACCACGACTGTTTATATGCTTTTGCTGTTTCATATTGTATAATTTTATTCACACAATCTGTTACTTCGGATTGTTGAACACATGCAAGTCTTCCTATTGCAATATCTGGGTAAAGATCAATCTCATCGGTGTCATGAGTACTGCCCCAATCGTATTCACCAAAAACACTGTTGTTATTAGTATCCCAAGAAGAAAAACCGTTGGTGTTATTATAAATATCTGCATAATACACATCGGTATATATAATTTCATTTTGATATGGATCTGCACCTTCAACATGAATATGTGATCGTCGAGCAGGTACTTGATTGATTCCTCCGACTAAAAGAACATCAGTTGTACCCCAATTTTCTATTGAATTTTTTATGAAATATTTAATTTTTTCTTGATTGTCACGACCTTGTACCTGGAAATAATCACCATTGTAGATTTCATTAAGGGTGATGATTTTTGTCGGAATGTTCCGTACAGTTGTTTTATGATTTAATAATGGTGTTAATGCACTAATAAATGCATCTGGAGAGATGATGATGAATTTATACTCTGGTTCTGTCGGTCGAGGTTGTGTTTTTGGAAGGAGATAATTAACATTAATTTCAATGGATTGTGCATAATTGATCGTATTCGTTTCAGGTGTATATTGTATTGGAAAGAGCTGTATACTCAGGATCATTCGCCGTTGATTATTTTCATCAAGCCCCATACCGAGATGATATTTAAACCAGGTCTTGATTGTTTGAGGTGTATCGAATTGGGCATGTGTCGAAAATGTTCCATCTTTTGCTATAGGATAGGATGCAACAGGTAATTTATGAGAAAGTTGTCGTGAATGTACATTGTTTGGCGTGCAAGTAACATCTGTTATTACCGTTCCAACTGGAAAAGTAAATGTCTCTACCTTCATAGGTACTTGATAAAAACCAGGTTTGCTGAAAATTGTATTTGTTCCATCGAGATCAAGAGTTACAGTTTTGGATTGTGTAGTAATAGCTAAATTTGAAAAAACACAGGTTCGATGCTCAGAATCGTTCAAAGTAGTTAATTGCCGAGCAAGTCCGACTCCAGAGGATAAAATAAATCCGATGATTATTAAAGGTATTATTTTATTTAAATTGTTTCTTTTATTCATTTTTTATCACTTCCTTCAAACAACTCCTAATATAATGACATATTTTCCTAAAACAAGGCCAACAGCCTTTTTAGAAAGAGTATCTACATTAATAGAGATGTCAATTTTGCCGAGACCTCGTATTTGTGGATCGGTTTTTACAATTATTTCACTATAAGGATCTAAACTTGGTATACTTTCACTTTTTGAAGAGGCTATATTTTTAAAAATTCCTCCTGTGACATCAATACTCCAATTAATATTGTATACTGCATCGCTACCACTATTTTCAATAATTACACTAACTGTATTAATGCCCCCATTGATTTCTTTTATTTTGAGCTTTTGAACCGGTGGATTTGAATTTGTCACATACACAATTTGGACTGGAGACCATTCACTGATTGCACCATAGTGATCTTTTGATCGTACATGAACTGAATATATTCCTTCGGTTGGCCATAAATTGGTTGTTTGAATGACTTGGCCTGAAGCTATCTCAGAGGTCCAATCTCCTATTTGATTTCCCCAGTCCCATTGATATGCTACAGCATCTCCATTAGGATCATTTGATTTTGTTGAATATGTATATATTTGACCAACGATCCCTTGTGTTGGTCCATTTGGTTTTTCTGGAGTTGTTGGCGGATCGTTGACAAGTACAGAAAGCGGTTCAGATAAACTACTGTAAAAACTATTATCTCTTACTTGTAGTGTTACAGAATAAATTCCTCCTGTTTGCCAGGTATATATCATTTGTGCTAATTTTCCTGATGCAACTGGTCCGATTTCAATATGGTCAGAACCAAAAGACCAGAGATACCATAAATGATGTTTTTGTGGGTGGATAAAAGTTGATGAGTATACTCCCACTTGTCCTGTGCGCAGTGTAGCAGGCCCTAAAAATAAAGGTTTTATCGGGGAATCAATTTTTATTAGCCATATGTCTCCTGCGAGTCCCGTTGAAAAAGTTGTACCAATTGCACAATAACCATCCAGTGTTTGGATTATATCAAAACCATAATCGTCTGACATTTCCCCACCAAAAACCATGCTATATTCTTCAGATCCAAGTATATCTGTCTTTACAATCCAAAATTGATTTAATCCAGTAGTGTTTGATCCTTTTACACCAATTAATAGAAAATCACCTTCAACCGTTTGTTTAATATTGTAAAATTCACTATTTATCTCATCTTCACCGAATATTTTTTCAAATTGTTTTTCTCCATTTCGTTCAATTTTTATAAAAATTCCTTTATAATAATTATTTATTTTTGTAGTTCCAGCAATTGCATATCCTCCATCTTGTGTGATCTGAATTGATCTACCTATATCATAATTATCATTTCCGTATGTTTTGCTTATTTGAACAGAACCCTGTTCATCGGTTTTTAAAAACCATATCTCTCCTAAACGTATTGGGGAGAATAATTCTCCAACAATTATATATCCATTATCTGAAGTTTGTTTTACATCATAGCCAATATCAAGATCAGTTGATCCATAAAATTTGTTCCATTTTCGATTTCCATTTGCATCAAGTTTAAGAAGGAAAGCATCATTTGTACCAGTTGAATAACCTGTAACAATGAAACCTCTATCATAGGTTTGTTGAAGTGAGCGTCCATCATCATATCCTGATAAATCATAAGTTTTGAAAAATAAGGTTTCTCCATTATTATTTATTTTTAAAAATAAGACATCACCATTAACATTACCATAAGATGTTGTTGAACCGATAATTGCATAATTTTGGTCTATTGTTTCGATTACAGCATATGCATAGTCTTCATTAGGACCACCAAAGGTTGTATTCCATTGTTCATTTCCATTATGATCTGTTTTAATTATAATAATATCAGTATCGCCTACATTTGTTGATGTTGTAGTACCAACAAGGACATATCCACCATCAGTTGCTTGTATAATTGAATAACCAACATCAGATCCCGTCCCTCCAAAATTTTTTTCCCAGAGAATATTATTTGTTGGTGTTGGTTGTCTGGTTGCTGGTAGACTAGATATTGTCGATAATAACATGTTTATTAAAATTATTCCAATACATAGTTTTTTCATTTTTTCACCTCAATTTAAAATAGATATTATTTTATTTAAATTTTTAAATATAAATTATTTATTTTAATTACATCAAATAATTTGAAAAGTATCAAACGACGATAAATTCTATTGTTAATCTGTTATAATCTTAGTAGCTTACACTTTTTCTTGAACTAGCAGTAAAACATTAGGCTGGGATTTCCAAATGAGTGATTCTTCTATATAAAACCATATGATCTAAGTTAAAAGTAGGGGGACATGCATTTTCATGCCTACCAAGATCCTTGCAACAGAGACTTGGCAGGATGGGAAAATGCAAGAAGGGGATGTACTTCAACAAATAAAAAACTATAGGTAGAAAAGGCTTCATCCCGAAATAGATAATTAAGGAAGAAACATTCATTTTTTCATTGGATGGGACGCGCAAAGAAAAGGATTAATCCAACAGTTGCGAACCATGTGAACCGCAATTTCACCGCCGAT
>JAWABU010000019.1 GCA_038884455.1 Candidatus Thermoplasmatota archaeon
AGTGAATTTTACCATACAACCAGAGTAAAAAATAGTAAATCGGGAGGTTAAAAGAGAGTAGTTATTCTTGTTTTACAATTACGCAAAAGGTCTATTATACAAAAGAGTCTTAAAAGATTTATCGGAAGTATCAAGCAAAACATTATTAGCAGAGAAAAAATTGCATTTGAAAGATGAAGAAGCAAATACGACTGCTTGGTATCGATGATGCACCGTTCCATTTCTACAACCATACCGTGCCGCTCATCGGTGTTGTAATGCGCGGAGGAGAATATCTCGAATGCGTATTGAAACAAGAAATTACCATCGATGGAAACGATGTAACGCCAACAGTCATTGCAATGATCCTTCAAACAAAACATCGACAGCAGCTCAAAGCAGTTCTGCTCGATGGCATTACCTTTGGTGGATTTAACATTCTCGACATCCACCAGGTTTACCAAACAACGAATCTCCCAATTATAACAATTACTCGAGATAAACCAAATTTCCAGAAGATAAAAAAAGCATTACAGACGCATTTTTCTGACTGGAAAAAAAGATATGAGTTACTCAAAAAGCAAACAATTTTTGAAGTGCCGACCAAGCATAACCCGATGTTTGTTTCTTATCTTGGTCTTACTTTTGATGAGGCAAAAGAAATAATAAAGCTGTCGACGATACGAGGTGTAATACCTGAACCTATCCGAGTTGCACATATTATTGCTTCCGGTATCACCCGAGGTGAATCCTATGGAAAATCCTAAAGCAGTAGTTCATAAACAAAAATGTTACGCTTGCGGCGGATGCATCGCAGTATGCCCACAAGACGCGATCACTATGATTGCTGGGAAAGCAGAGGTTGAACACAAGAAATGTATACGTTGCGAAATATGCATCAATACCTGCCCGGTTGCAGCAATATCCTGGGAGGAGGAATAAATCATGAAATACGACGTTGTTGTGGTTGGAAGTGGCCCTGCAGGGAGTACAACTGCTCGTTTTGCGGCAGAGCACGGTGCAAAGGTTTTGATCATTGAACGTCGTGCTGAGGTTGGTGTCCCGGTTCTGTGCGGTGAAGGAATCAGTCAGAAGGTCGATGATTTTAAAGTACTTGAAGGAAAACGTTGGATTGCTTGCAAAATGGAGGGGGCACGTATTTTTTCTCCAAATGGGACGATGTTTAAACTTTCTGCAGAGTATGCAGGAAGTGAAACCGGGTACGTCGTGTATCGGGATATTTTTGATCAAGAGCTTGCCCGAGGTGCAATTCATGCTGGTGCAGAACTCATGGTGAATACGAATGCGATTGGGTTGTTGAAGAAAAATAATCGCATCAGTGGTGTGAAAGTGGTTTCATATGGAGAAGAACTTGAAATTGAAGCAGATATCATTGTTGGTGCTGATGGTGTTGAATCAAAAGTTGGTAGATGGGCTGGTATCAAAACAACGTTGAAACCTTTTGACCTTGAGACCTGTGCTCAGTACACATTAGCAAATGTTGATTGCCCTGAAGCATATTGTGACTTTTATCTTGGTAAAAAGATTGCACCAGGTGGCTACGTCTGGGTGTTCCCTAAAGGAAAAGATGTGGCAAATGTCGGTATTGGTATTCTTGCGAGTTTAAGTAAACCAGGTCTTGCGAAGAAACTGCTTGATGATTTTATCGCCAAACATCCTGAATATAAAAAAGGTGAACCATTACGGTTTTTAACTGGTGCTGATCCTGTTGCTGAAGCTGTAGAATCGGTTCGTGATAATTTGCTGCTTGTTGGTGATGCAGCACGGCATGTTGATCCGATCACCGGTGGGGGTTTGATGACTGCCATCGAAGGTGGAAAATATGCAGGTGAAACTATTGGAATGGCGGTTGAAAAACAGAGGTTTGATCGAGAAACGTTGCTGGAGTATGAAAATCGATGGAAACAATCGTTTGGAAAGAAGCTACATCGGAATTATGTTGCTAAAGAAATTATGCTTGACATGGATGATAAAACCTTAGATATGCTTGCTGACTCATTGAAGGATTATAAGTTTGAAGAGTTTAGCACAATGAGTATTATCAAAGCACTGGTGACGAAGCATCCATCGTTGCTGGTGAAATTAGCACCATTGATGAAACTTGCTCGGGCGTAATACTATGAAACTAAAGCATTGGGGAATTGTCTGTAATCCTCATGTTGCAAAAGCAGTATCATGTGCAGAAAATATCATTGAGCTGATTCAAGAATCAGGAGGAATTCTTTTCCCTGATGAACATTTAGGAAAAGAACTTTCCATGAAAGGATATTCACTCAAAGACATCAATACCCATGCTGATATTGTAGTAACAGTTGGTGGCGATGGAACAATTTTGTATGCACTGCAAGAAATTGACAAACCACTCTTTGGTGTGAATTGCGGCGGCATGGGTTTTCTCTGTGAAGTTGAATCAAAATATGCGTTGAGTGGATTGAAAAAAGTTTTCACTGGTGGATATACTGTTGAGGAGCGGTCAAAACTAAAAATTGTTGTTGATGGAAAACGTCTTCCTGATGCTGCAAATGAATTAACGGTTCAAACCGGACAAATTGCAAAGATGCTGCATCTGCAGATTTTTGTTGATGATGATCTCATTGAAACTATGGGTGCTGATGGGGTGATTGTTGCGACACCAACCGGTTCAACAAGCTATGCACTCAGTGTTGGCGGACCGATCATGGATCCGCTGGTAAATGCAATGATCATCGCGCCGCTTGCAGCTTTTAAACTGTCTGCTCGTCCCTGGATTATCCCTCTTGAAAAAACTGTGCAAATTGCCCTCCTGCCGAAAAGTAAAGAACCAAAAATCGTGATCGATGGTCAGTTTTCAACACCAGTCTCTATTGAATCGAAAGTTTTGATTACTGGTTCTGAACGGAAAGTACGGTTTGTTCGCTTCGGTGAAAGTTTTTATCAGATGGTCCGTTTGAAACTCATGAGATAGGAACAACAAGTATGATATTTTTTCACAGAAAAAAACAACAAACAGCTCAACCGGTTCGTTGGAGAATAACACGTTCATGTCTGAATATGATTCTTGAAATGGGAAAATCCAGCATGCCAAATGAATTTGGAGCCTTGCTGAAGGTCAGACCAGGGGATAAACATACGATTGCTGAGATTGCGATGCTTCCTGGAACAATTGCTGGAACATCCCATGCACTGTTTCAGTTGCATATGCTCCCGGTGGATTACAGTATCGTTGGCACGGTTCATAGTCACCCTTCAGGGGATGCATTTCCTTCAGAAGATGATATGTTTTTATTTTCAAGGTATGGACGAATTCATGTTATCGTCGCATCCCCTTTTACAGAGGATTCATGGAATGTTTTTGACCATACTGGAAAAACAATAGATGTGGAGCTTGTTGCATAATTTTGTTTGACTGGGGTCAACCAATACATTTAAAACATAGGAAGTGATGAATCCTCTTGAGGGATGACGATGAGACGAAAAAAAGATCAAGAAGATGATGAGTTGCTACGTAATGAAATCATTGAACGGATATTATCACCGCATCCATTATCCTTCGTACAACTCCAGTCAGTATGTCTTTTTTTGATTGTGTGGGGCATTATTGTTGGATGGTTGGTAAATTTTTCAGAATATCATGATCTGCTTACGAGCAATCAGTGGTTTCCTGTACTTGTTTGGGGTTTAGTGCTCCTGCTCATTGGGATTGTCGTGTCTCTTATTTCAGTTGAGTGGAACGTATTCTTCTTGTATCTTGCTGTTTTCGTTGGCGGCGTTGCTCTCATGGTATCGCAGGGATGGACAAAGGATTCAGCAGTATTTATTCCGTTTTATTCGGTTGCTACATCAATCATCGGGTTCCTTATTGTTGAACTGTACCGCAGATCTCACAAATATATTATTACTAACATGCGGATGATTTTCAAAGGTGGCATCCTCACTCAGCAGGAACGTACGATCCGCTACGATAAAATCGCTGACATTAATGCAAAACAAGGGGTCCTCGGTCGTCTTTGCGGCTTTGGAACCATTATTCCGATTAGTCAATCTGGTTTCGGTCTTGGATCTGATAAAACACTTGCAGCCACCGGGGCGGCGCTTGGTGGTAAAAAAGCAAAATTGTTTGGTTTATTTGGCGGTGGTCGTGATGTTCAAGTTCCACGGTCACGTAGCTACTATGAACTCCATGGCGTGTATCCGTATAAACAGATAAAAAAACTCATTGAAAGTCTTGTTCAGAAAACAGTGATTACTCCATATCAGGAAGAACAAGTCGAATTTCAACGTCAGCAGCTTGACATTCAGAAACAGATGCGTGATTTAATGAAGGCGCAGACGAAAATGAAAAAAGCACGTCCAGCAAAAGTTGCCCATATCAAACATGAAGAAGATGAAAATGAAGAATCTGAGGAACTGCATGAAGATGAACTTCCATCTGAACTTCCGCCGCTTGAAGAAGATGATATTCACAAGCAGATGCAAGCATTTCTAAAAAAACAAAAAGCAGTACAAAACACAAAAACGCGAACTGATGATATTGAGGATGAACGACCCAGCGATGACGATGATACTGCTTTTCGCTAGTATCCTGGGGTACTTCGTACCAACGACTTTTTTCAAACATGAACAGAGCACTATTTTTGTTTCATTCAAATACAGCTCATCATCAAGTTCAGCTGATTCCATAGATAATTTTATATCTGAAAAAATGATTTGCCGGATGACATGGTGCCAAAACGAGTGTTTTTCACAAAAGGCGTTGGGAAACACAAACATGAACTTCAAGCTTTTGAGCTTGCCCTTCGTGACGCTGATATCGAGCAATGCAACCTTGTATACGTATCAAGTATCATTCCACCATATTGTAAGATAATACCGAAAGAAAAAGGCATTGCTGAGCTTCGAGCTGGTGAAATTACGTATGTGGTAATGTCACGAAATACGACCAATGAACCAAATCGGCTGATTGGAGCTGCAATTGGAATCGCAACTCCAAAAAATCAGGCAAGTTATGGATATATCTCCGAGCATCATTGTTTTGGTGTGACGAGTAAAAAACTTGAAGAATATACTGAGGATCTTGCAGCAACCATGCTCGCAACCACGCTTGGTCTTGAATTTGATCCTGATAAAGCATGGGACAAGCGTAAACAAGAATACAAAATGAGCGGACAGATTGTTCGAACTCAGAGTGTTGCACAAACCGCCGAAGGAGACAAAGACGGCCTGTGGACAACGGTTGTCGCTGCAGCAGTGTTTCTCGAAGATTAGCGATTTTCTTTCTTTTTCTTTTTTTCTTGACATGCAGTAGGACGGCTGAGGAATCTACATGCATAAAAAACTTTTAATATATAACCTGTGTTGAACGACTTGGTGGTTTACATAGGAGAAACACGTATGATTCAAGAATTTGTAAAGTGGTTTGAAGAGTTAACAATCAAAGACGTTCCGTCCGTTGGAGGGAAAAACGCATCGCTTGGTGAAATGATTCGAAATCTTGGCAGCAAGGGTGTAAATGTACCAGGTGGTTTTGCAGTAACTGCGTATGCTTATAAATATATGATTGAGAAAGCAGGTATTGACAAAAAAATCAGAGAGATCCTTGCTGACCTCAACACCCATGATGTACAGAATCTTGCTGAACGAGGTCATAAGATCCGAGAATTAATTCGCAATACACCGATTCCTCAAGAACTTGAGGAAGATATTAGGCGGCATTATCGAGAGATGGAAGCACGGTACGGTGAAAATGTTGATGTTGCAGTTCGGAGTAGTGCAACGGCTGAGGATCTTCCTGATGCTAGTTTTGCTGGTCAGCAGGAAACTTTTTTAAATGTTCGCGGTGAAGACGAACTCATCGAAAAATGTCGTGAATGCTTTGCATCATTATTTACCAATCGTGCTATTTCCTACCGTGTCGACAAAGGTTTTGATCATTTCAGTGTATATCTTTCTGTCGGTGTTCAGAAGATGGTTCGCTCTGATCTTGCAAGCTCAGGGGTTATGTTCTCAATTGATACAGAAAGTGGGTTTCAAAATGCGGTGTATATCACGGGTGCCTATGGCCTTGGTGAAAATGTTGTGCAGGGAGCAGTCAACCCTGATCAGTTCTATGTGTTTAAACCAACGTTGAAGCAAGGGTTCAAACCAATTCTTGAGAAAAAACTTGGTTCAAAAGAAAAACGACTTGTATATAGTGATAAAGGAACAATTCAACAACCAGTCAGCCCTGAGGACCAGAAGCGATTTGTAATTCAGGATGACGAAATTTTAACACTTGCTCGATGGGCATGCATCATCGAAGATCATTATCAGAAACCTATGGATATTGAATGGGCAAAAGATGGAAAAACCGGCGAGCTGTTTATTGTTCAAGCACGACCTGAAACAGTCCACTCACAAAAAGATATGGCAGTGATGCGAACCTATGTTTTAGAAGAGAAGGGTACGCTTCTTGTTGAAGGTGAAGCAGTTGGTAGTAAGATAGGTCAAGGTGTTGCTAATATTATTCATGATGCAAAAGACATTCATAAGTTCCAGAAAGGACAAGTGTTAGTCACAGATATGACTGATCCTGACTGGGAACCAATTATGAAAATCGCAGGTGCCATTGTCACAAATAAAGGTGGAAGAACCTGTCATGCAGCAATTATCTCTCGGGAACTTGGAATTCCATGTGTTATTGGAACAGGAAATGGAACTGAAACCATTAAAAATGGGGCACCAGTCACTATTGACTGTTCTGAGGGTGTTGGTCGCATTTATGAAGGTATCTTGAAATATCGCGTTGATGAGTTAAAACTTGATAATCTTCCGAAAACAAAAACGCAGATCATGATGAATGTTGGTGTCCCGGAGCAGGCATTCCAACAAGGACAAATTCCAAATAACGGTGTCGGTCTTGCTCGAGAAGAATTCATCATCAATTCCCATATCGGCATTCATCCATTAGCACTCATAGACTACCGTCAGTTAAAAGCAAACGCTAAAAAAGATCCGAAAATCGCTGAAGTGATTAAAAAAATTGATGATGTGAGTCTTGGATATGCTGATAAAGAACAATTCTTCATAGATACGTTAGCTCGTGGTATTGCAAAGATTGCAGCAGCGTTTTATCCAAATGATGTCATTGTGCGTATGTCAGATTTTAAAACCAATGAATATGCAAATCTCGTCGGCGGTTTCCTCTACGAACCCGAGGAACACAACCCGATGATCGGTTGGCGCGGTGCATCAAGATATTATGATCAAAAATACAAGCCAGCGTTTGGTATGGAATGCAAGGCATTAAAAAAAGCACGGGATGAAATGGGGTTGATTAATATTAAACCGATGATTCCGTTTTGCCGTACGCCTGAAGAAGGGCGTAAAGTCATTAGCATCATGAATGAATATGGCTTGAAACAAGGAGAAAACAATCTGGAAATCTATGTGATGTGTGAAATTCCCTCAAACGTTATCCTTGCAGACCAGTTTGCTCAAATTTTTGACGGTTTTAGCATTGGATCAAACGATTTAACGCAGCTAACGCTTGGTCTTGATCGTGATTCTGATCTTGTTGCCCATATCTTTGATGAGCGGAACGATGCAGTAAAACGACTGGTCGCCCAGGTGATTACAACAGCGCATAATCATAAACCACGTCGGAAAGTCGGTATCTGCGGTCAGGCTCCTTCTGACTTCCCAGAGTTTGCAGAATTTCTCGTTGAATGCGGCATTGACAGCATATCTCTCAATCCTGATACTGTAATAAAAACTCGATTAAAAATTGCAGAAACAGAACGAAAACTAGGCAGGTAACCATCACCACATAACTAAAAAAGTAGTTAATCTCTCTTTCCAAAGTTTTTTTAAAGGAAACTACGGATTGTCAGACCATGGATATAATACCATGTATCTGTATAAAGCACGCTAAATGCTATTCGCTATTCTCTCAAGAACTACCACTGAGCAGAATACATACGATACTCCCCCAGGAAAGCATCCTTTACCTTTATGACGTTCATGGAATCGCTGAGAATCGACCTGATCTAACCATGATGCAGCGACTTGCAGATGAGTACATAGTATGGGTTGATGCGGGTGTTAGAAGTGTGGACGATGTCATGGATGTTGTTACTGCTGGTGCATCAAAGATTACATTACGAAAAAACCTTTGGCAGACGCTTGAGATTCCAAAAATCCGCTATGTAACCGACGTCGAATTATACCTTGATATCAGTTCAGGGAATTTTCGATCTTGGATCGAACTATCGGTCTACGCAGATATGCTGGGATTCACCTATGTTGATATTGATCATCACACCGATGAGCAGTACTACGAGAACACGATAAAAGAGCTCAGTACAAAATATAAGATATATCTTCTGAAAACGACAGTTAATTCCGTGCACCATTGGAAAGAATATCCGATTGCAGGGTTTATTGTCGATATCACCAAGTATCAGGAGTTTAAAAATCTATGTTCGACGAAGCAAGAATAGTTCTTGCGTTTATCTTCAAACGCAGCGGAAAAACAAAACTTACTGAAGCAGAAATCTACGTACCGCTATCGTTAGAATTAAACTGGTTTACAGTACAAGAAGCACAGGCGTTCGTACGGTATTGTACTGTGAATAAACTCATAGCTGAAGAACAAGGAGTTTTTACACCAACATTTGAAATTGCTGATATACAAATTCCAATTGGATTTATACCAGAAAACAAAAAGTATTCGTTAACAACATCTTCTGAAGTTCAAAAAAATATTTTGAATGTGCTTGCCGAAACTCTTAGTATGCATTTGAACCAAGATATTCAAAAAACATTTGAGGAAATCGCACGACAGGCTGCTGAAAAAAAAATCACCTCAGAGCTTGCAGCTTTGTTCCTTATGTATCTACATGCACTTCCCTATGAACGTTTTGTAGATCCTGTCGAACGAAGACTCTTTACAGAAAATATATGATAATAGGTACTAGTAATACTCCCATACAGTGACTTCGCCGAACCCCCCACCCGAGTGGAATCAAACCAATAAGACTGGCGGTAATGAGAATCAATACTCCAAGCAAACCCGTGAAAAGAACTACTAAAACGATTAGGAAAACTATCGATCCAAGAAGTATAAATCGATAGGGTATTTTATGAAAATTTTGCGCAAATATTTTCCCAACGTACAGGGTAATAAAAAAAGATACACAGCCTGCGAATATCAGAAAAATCAGAAGATAACATAACGCCTCAGGGATGAAGACATCATCCCATGGTTCTACGACGATTAAGTCGTTAACTGCAAGCATAACACCACTCCGTGCTCGCAGGAGTACAAAAAGCATAACAACTGTGGAAAAGGCGCATGCGGTATTTACTGCTGACAACGTAAGTAAGGTTTGTTCTTGGTCGGTGTTTTTGCGAATCGTTAATGCTAATACAGTCCCAACGGCAGAGGTTACCCCAGGCAATATCGAGACGAAAATCCCTGAAAGACTACCGGTTAAAACAGAAAAAATCGATGATCGTTTGGTCGAATATGTAAGGGTTATCGGTTTGATATCTTGTGGGGGGAGTGTTGGTTTTGTAGCTAATGAACTGAGGAGAGGGGGCATACCAAACAGCCCTGAAAGTGCAGGAAATAAAACACTTGCTTGAAATCCTACAGGTGAATGAACTGGGAGATTGAGGATAATTGCTCCAAAAAGCCCAGAGAGAAGAAAAACAAATACGGCAAATCCCATACCGAGAAACGAAGCTGACATGCCATTGATTTTACCGACCCTTATTTGTTTTTTCTCAGTAGCAATCATAATAGCGACGATTGCTATGAGAATCCACACCATACTATCGCGTAGTGTTTCGTAAAGAAATATTGGGGCGGCAAGAATCATTTTAACAGGATACAAAAGGAAAAAACAAATGATAACTGATCCAATGCTTCCGATTGCAGTGAGTACCACCGCTCGATAGCCATAACCGTCTAAGAGCATTCGATGGGCAGGAAGAACAGAAAGAGCTGTTTCTTCATCTGGTACTCCAAGAAACGTGGATGGTATTGCTGAAAAAAAAGAATGGGATAGCGCGATTGATATGATGAGGCCGCAGAGGAGAAGTAGCAAAAAGGATTCTGAGAATGTGTTTATCAATGATGTTAACAGTGCGAGTATTGCTGTTGAAAATGAAAGAACAGCAAGGGAGATGTTATTGATGTGAAGTCCTGGTAAAAGTCCTGTTACCAGACCGATACATACGCCAAGAGCGCTGAAAAAAATAATAAGAAGTAATTCAAGCATGTGTCCGTCACTGTTCAAGCGCGATAATGAAATGTTGCTCGTTAGATATGGTGAGTATATAGCGAAGGAGGTGTTCGTCATACATAAAGTAAGCGCCTATGGATACTTTACTTCCTGAAGTATATGATCTTGTGTTGTTTTGAGGATAAACAGGGATGAAATAGGTGCTATTTTCATCTGCTAAAATAAAATAATGTGCGCTTGTTTGTTGGATGAATCCTTGGGTGTTAATATTTAATCCTAGATAGTTTTCAGGATGAAGGGCAAGGTCCTTGATTGGTGTCGTTATGTTGTTCCATGATTGTATAATCGTTAGCGCGTGGGGCGCATTGACAATGAGTTCATATGCTCCTTTGTATTTTTGTATTTTGCCCCGTGCCCGAATCATATCTCCATACTTGAGGTTGGTTTTTCCTTCGAGAAAAATGGCGATCGATGTGCTGTTTTCCTCTTGATCAGAGAGGGTAATAATTTGATTACCTGATTTTGTATCTGTCCATCCAGTTACTATGCCCTGGAGTATTACCTGATGTCCTTCATATTGTGATGCATGTTTGATTTCGATTTCTATTGGTTCTGTAAGTGTTGCAAAAAAATAGAGGAGGCCGATACAGATGCATGAAAATACAATAATACTATATTTTAGGTGCATTGTTCTGAGCCCCATATTTTTATTAATATATATATAATATTTATAACTATAAATATATTGCTGAGATAAAACAACCTATACTGCCTTCCTCAGAAAACTTTATAACAGGTTTCAACTTCTGCCACTACGTATTCATACTAGGTGGGAGTAAGTCTTATGACTCAACAAGAAGTGAATCTGAAGGTCGCTGAAGCATTCCAGCAAGATGTCGGGTATGGCCGAGCACGAATCGATCATCAAACAAGAATAGACCTTGATCTCTCCATAGGAGATGTTATCGAAATAATTGGTACAAAAACCACAGCAGCATCGGTCTGGCGAGCACATCCATCAGATGAAGGAAAAAGAATTATTCGAATAGATAATCTCACCAGAAAAAATGCTGGAACCGGGCTTGGAGAACGCGTTCGAATCAAGCGAGCTGAAGTACGAGAAGCACGAGAAGTAATTCTTGCACCACTCATGCCTGAAGGACAACGCATCGAATTTGGCATGGGAATCGATGTTATCATCAGAAAAAACCTCCTCCGGCGACCAATCACTAAAGGTGATGAAATCACGGTTCCTGGAATTGCTTTTTTTGGAAACGCCTTACCTTTTATTATCCTTGACACCAGTCCAAATGGTATCGTTGCAATCAGCGAAAGAACTATCCTCAGAGTAAAAGAAGAAGCTGCGAAAATAGCTGAGGAAGAAGGACCCCGCGTAAGCTATGAGGATATTGGTGGTCTGCAAAACGAAATTTTAAAAGTTCGAGAGATGATTGAATTGCCCCTAAAACATCCTGAATTATTCGAACGTCTGGGCATTGATCCACCAAAAGGAGTATTGCTCCATGGCCCACCAGGAACTGGAAAAACGTTAATCGCGAAAGCAGTAGCAAACGAATCAGGGGCAAACTTTTATACAATTAACGGCCCAGAAATCATGAGTAAATTTTATGGACAAAGTGAAGAGAACCTGCGAAAAATCTTTGAGGAAGCACAAAAAAATGCACCTTCGATCATCTTTCTTGATGAAATTGATGCTATCGCACCAAAACGTAGTGAGGTTCATGGTGAAGTCGAACGACGAGTAGTGTCACAATTATTGACGCTCATGGATGGTTTAAAAGGCCGAGGAAAACTCATTGTAATTGGAGCAACAAATCTTCCTGATACTCTAGATCCTGCATTGAGGCGACCTGGTCGTTTTGATCGAGAAATCAGAATTGATGTTCCCGACAGAAACGGACGAAAAGAAATCTTACAGATTCATACCCGAGGCATGCCAATAAACTCAAATCTTGAACTTTTGCATCCTGGCCAAAAAATTGAAACTGAAAAAATAGAACAAGTCATCAGACAAGGTACAAAAAAAATCCATGCTTCAGATTTACTAAGAAATTTAGCACGGACTAAAAACAAAAACAAACGTACTGCTACCGCCGAATACTTAAAAGTTATCTTTAGTCATTATACTGAAGAATTACCTGCAAACTTTGCAGAAAAACTTGTAAAACTTCTAACCGACGAAATCATTAACCTGCTGCCTTTTGATTTAGAAGATACTGAAGTCGATCTGAATGCTGAACAACAAATCAATGAACGACTTGAATCTATTGCTGAGAAACCTGATGAGTTAACAAAAAAGCTGGCAAAAGAAAGCATTCTTGACGAAATCGCTGATATAACGTATGGATTTGTCGGTGCTGATCTGGCTGCACTTGCACGAGAAGCAGCCATGAACGCACTGCGACGATACTTGCCGGAGATTGATCTGGAAAAACCGATTCCTGTTGAACTATTAGAAAAAATGGAAGTAACGATCGAGGATTTTAAAAATGCACATCGCGGCATCGAACCATCAGCGATGCGGGAATTTTTTGTTGAAATACCAAAAGTATCATGGAATGATGTGGGTGGTCTAGAAGACGTCAAACAGCAATTAAAAGAAGCAGTAGAATGGCCTCTAACCCAACCTGAGGTGTTTAAGCGTATGGGAATTCAAGCACCTCGTGGTATTTTACTCTACGGCCCACCAGGAACTGGGAAAACATTGCTTGCAAAAGCAGTTGCCCATGAATCAAAAGCAAATTTTATATCAATTAAAGGACCTGAAGTTCTGAGCAAGTGGGTCGGGGAGAGTGAAAAAGCGGTTCGAGAGTTGTTTAAAAAAGCACGGCAGGTTGCTCCGACGATTGTATTTCTTGATGAAATTGATTCAATTGCTCCTCGGAGAGGATCCTACTCTGGATCCCACGTCACTGAAAGCGTGGTCAACCAGCTTCTAACAAGTATTGATGGTTTGGAAAGTATGCAGGGTGTTGTTGTTATTGGTGCGACAAACCGACCTGATATTATTGATCCAGGATTGCTACGACCAGGACGATTTGATCGATTATTATTGATACCGGCACCCGATGAAAAATCGCGATTGGAAATCTTTAAGATTCATACGAAAGAGATGCCTTTGAGAGACGTATCATTAAAAAAACTCGCAGAGCTTACCGCAGGATTTTCTGGTGCTGATATCGAGAGCGTGTGTCGTGAGGCGGCAATGATTGCACTTCGAGAAAATATCAATGCTAAGGAAGTTACTGAAGAACATTTTAACAAAGCATTAAAAGCAGCTCGTGCAAGTATTACTGATGAATTGATGAAATATTATACAAAAGTGACCGAAAGTCTTACAACCGAGCTAGCCAAAAAGGATAAAAAAGAACGAGACATTCAATATATGTAAATGTGAGTTATCAAAAGTATAGGAGGGATACAAAAAATGAAAGTACTTGAGAGCGACCTCAGAGGAAAAACAGTGATGAGTGAAGAAGGTTTATACCTCGGCATTCTAAGAAATTCTCTGGTAGATGAAAAAACTGGGGAATTGGTCAATGTCCTTGTTGAGCCGTCTGAAGATATTGATCCTCGTCTCTATCATCTTGATGACATCGGTCATCTTGTTTTTCCGTTTGAGTCAATCAAATCTGTAAAAGATGTTATCATCATCGGTAATTAAAATTGTTCAACTGCCGTAGTAGTAACGATCGGTTTTTTCTTTTTTCATTTTACTCTTTGTTAGTTGAGAAAGGAAAAATATACACTATAGATTTTACTTCAACAAAATGAAATTTTTAGACAAAAGAACTTAAAAATCTCTTTAGAGGGACCCCTTTATTTCCACTGGAGCCAATGGTTGGGATGTAGCTGTAAAAATAGAAAATTGTGATGCAATATAGCCAGAAATATATGCGATCGTAAGTATTTTAATATTTCGATTTTTAAAATTATATTATTCAAAAAATTAAAAAATAAAATCGGAAAACTTATTTTTTCCACACGAAATCATCCCCTCTCTGCTTCTGGGCACCAACAGGTATAATTCAAGGCAGGAAACGTGGATAAGTTTATTATATAGAACTTGTTTACCTAACTTTTACCAACACAGACAAAGGGAGGTGTGTTTTTTACGATCAAACAAGAGAAAGACATCTTTGACTCACTATTGGAACTTGACGGTTTGTTTGTCAACCGAGAAGTCATGAGACCAACATATATGCCAGAAATTCTCCCACACCGAGAAAAAGAAATCAAAGACCTTGCGACTATTCTCGTACCTGCATTGAAAAACGAAGCGCCATCAAACATTTTTATTTATGGAAAAACAGGAACTGGAAAGACCGCAGTCGTTAAATTTCTAGGAAAAGAATTGCTCAAAAAAGGTCAACAATCAAAAACAAATGTCAATTTTATTTATATCAATTGCGAAGTTGTTGACACCCAATATCGATTGTTACAGAATATCGCAAATCAATTTATCAACGAATGGAACGAACACGTTCCTTTCACAGGTTGGCCAACTGATGAGGTATACAGCAAAGTCAAAACTATGATGGAAAAAAAGAAAGGTGTAACTGTTATCGTCCTGGATGAAGTTGACAAACTGAAAGGAGACGAAGCCCTCTATAATTTAACGAGAATGAACAGCGACATGCAGCATGCACGTGTTTCGGTTATCGGTATTTCAAATGATTTAAAATTTACAGAATTTTTAGATCCGCGAGTAAAATCGAGCCTTGGCGAAGAAAATATGATTTTTTATCCATATGATGCTGAGCAGCTTCAAGATATTTTGAAGGCCCGTGTATCAACGGCATTAAAACCCGGGGTCTTAGAACCAGATGTTATTCCGCTCTGCGCAGCGCTGTCCGCCCAAGAACATGGTGATGCACGTCGAGCGCTTGATCTACTGCGGGTAGCTGCTGAAATCGCCGAACGAAATAAAGAGAAAAAGGTTACTCGGTCTCACGTTCGTCAAGCTCAAAATAAAATTGAGCTCGATCGTATAACTGAAGTTGTTCGCACGTTACCTAATCAATCAAAGCTTATTCTTTACGCAGCGATTTTGCTTGACCGTCAAAATAAAAAAGACGGAGTCAAACAAGCGATGACCACTGGTGGTGTTTATGAGATTTACAAAGAATTATGCAAAAAAACCAGATACAATACTCTGACGCAACGCCGAGCCGCGGATTTAATATCTGAACTTGACATGCTCGGCATCATTACTGCTCGTGTTATTTCAAAAGGTCGGTATGGGCGGACAACAGAGATTGAGATTGCATCGACGTCTAAAGATCTCATCAATGTTCTCCAAGAAGATGAGTTATTTAAAGATTTAACTAAGTATAAAATGAAAGCACAAGCTCGTCTAGCACTCTAAATCTCCTTATTTTATTAAACCGTATTTCTTTATAGCCAGTGATACGATATCGCCTATATGTTGTAGTCCAAAGAAGGTATTGATGGGAGATGTGGTGAGAGTATGAATCAAGAGCCCACAATTGTACAAGTCTTAAAAACAGAAGAACAATTAAAATATTTATCGGGAACACAGAAGCAAGCTTGTACAACTAAAGAAGATGCACATACAACACTTGAAAATTTATATCAAACCGTTTTTGAAAATTCAGCCGTCGCAATTACTATTACCGATGCACAGGAGCGGATTATTTCTTGGAATAAATATGCTGAGCAGCTTCTTAATATCCAATATAACGATGTTTTTCTGCAGCCAGTTCACACGTTATATCCTGAAGAGGAATGGAAAAAAATACGTTCGCAAAACATTCGACAAAAGGGAATGCAGCACCATCTTGAAACAAAAATACTTCGGAAAAATAAACCGCCCTTGGACGTAGATTTGTCAATCAGCGTTATAAAGAACAAAGATGATCAAATTACCGGGTCAATTGCGATCATCAAGGATATCAGTGAAGAAAAAAGGATGAAACAAGCGTTACAAGCATCGGAGCAGAGGTTTAAAAATCTCTACGAGTATGCTCCTGTTCCCTATCATACATTGACACCTGAAGGCATTATTACTGATGTGAATCAGAAATGGTGTGAGGTTTTTGGTTACACGAAAGAGGAGGTACTTGGAAAATCGATTTTTACTTTCATCATCCCTGAAGAGCAGCAGGCGGCACAGGTTTCGTTTCAACAGAAACAACAAAGTAAGCAGCTATACACCGAGGGACACGAACGCCGTTTTAAAACGAAAAACAGCGACGAACGCATCTTTGTAACCAGAGATTTTTTCATTTATGCTCCAGATTCAACACTAATTTCTGTGCAAACAACACTCGAGGATATTACTGAACGGAAGAGAACAGAGGCGGCGTTAAATACGGCACATCAACTCCTCAGTTCACTGAATCAGGAACTTGAAAGAAAAGTCGAGGAACAAACAAGGGAGGTTAGAAATCTTCTGAAACAAAAAGATGATTTTATCAATCAACTCGGGCATGATTTAAAAAGTCCATTAACCCCTATTGTATCCCTTCTACCCCTTGTTATGAGTACTCCAAATCATCCAAAAAACAAAGAACGACTTGAGGTTATTTATCGCAACGCGCTGTATATGAAAAATTTGGTGAATGATACCTTGAAACTCGCTCGATTAAATTCTCGTTCGATACAATTTACACTTTCGCCAACACCACTTAAGCTGCTTGTTGATGATGTGATCAGAGAGTATAGAATGCAGCTCGAAGAAAAGAGAATTGAATATCAGCAGATCATAGATTATGACCTTGTGGTTATGGCAGATGCTCTTCAGCTCAAAGAGATGTTCAGTAATCTCATTTCTAATGCTATAAAATTCACAGGATCTGGAGGTTTTTTGAAGATTCAAGCGCAGGCGCAAGACGGCGATTCCTTTGTTCTTGTATCTGTAACTGACACTGGAATTGGTTTGACCGATGAACAAAAAAAATGTCTCTTTCAGGAATTTTATAAGGCAGACTCTTCGAGGCATGATATTAGTTCAAGTGGTCTTGGATTATCTATTTGTAAGCGCATTATTGAACGACATGGAGGAAAAATCTGGGTTGAAAGTTCAGGTCTTGGGAAAGGTGCAACATTTTATTGTACAATCCCAGCACAAAAAACAAAAAGGAACTCGTAATATCGAGAGTATATATGGCAGAAGGCAACACTATGAAAAAAACCATTTTAATCGTCGATGACGACCCTGATATACGGTTCACTGTAAAAGACGCTCTCGAAGGTAATTATTGTGAGGAATTTAATGTTCTTGAGGCTGATGGTGGTCGTCAATGTTTACAGATGCTGGAGGTGACACCACCTGATTTGATTTTACTTGATATTATGATGCCTGAGATGAGCGGATGGGAAGTATACGATGAGTTACATAAGAATCCTCGATGGAAAAAAATTCCTGTGGTATTTCTAACTGCTCGTACAGATGATCTTGCTCGCAACGCTGGAAAAATTCTCGGGAAGGATTATATTGAAAAACCATTTGAAGTACACGATTTGAAACAAAGGATCGATATTGCGTTAAAGAAACGTATGCGCTTGTTCTAATTTTTTAATACATTTTGCAGCATAAAAAGTACATGCTTCTTCTGCTTGGCGACAGTTGAGTTTTATGAAAGTATTTTGATGGTTTGTTGTAACTCTTCAGCAATCCTTTTAATTCTCGGATAATGACGGAAGAGCTTGTCTACCAGTTCATAGTGTTGCTTGAGCGTCCCAATAATGAGAATGTCTGCGCATCGATCTTTTAACTGAAATGCATCTTTTGGAATAGCAACTTCTCCGCCAATCGAAAGCATATCCTGTTTGATGATAATAGCGTCTTGCAAAATCACGTTATGCACTTTGATTATTTTTAGGATCATTTTTGGTGCCATAATAGGGATACTTTTCGGATCGCAGTCGAGCAGCTGTAGTTGTTTTTTTGCATCTTCATATGTTGTAATGTCGATTATTAATGGTGTATGGGATGTCTGCATATGAGAGAATAGAAGACAATACGTGTTATAACCCTTTCGAGCAACTTATCGGAGCATGCTCATACCGAGTTTTAAAAAACTGCTATTGTGTGTTTTGCATGCATGGAGTATTTGTTTTATCCAGAGAGATGGTCGCATATAAAACTGTTTATACGCGTTCATTGCATAGGTGTTTAACTCCTGTTCAGTGAAATTTCCTATTCCTCGCCGACTATCAACGGTTACGTAATATTCATCTGGCTGTATCAATCCTTTTTTTACCGCATCCCACCAGAGATCACTTCCGTATAAATATCCTAGAACAAAAAAACCTGCAGCATCTATAGGTAGTTTCTTTGCGAATCGTATGGTGTTTATCAGATGATGCTTTGTTTCTAGAGGAGCACCAAGCATAAAATTAGCATATACGAAGAATCCCATTTCTTTACTTAACGTAATTGCTTTTTTGATCTGTTCTAAGGTAGTTTTTTTATTGTAGAAGTCAAGAACATCTTGATTTCCTGATTCAATGCCAAAAGTGATAAATTCAACGCCTGCCTGTCGAAGTTTTGTGTATAACTCTCGGTCTGCTGAATCAACTCGTGCTCCTTCGATCCAGAGATGAAGTTCATATTTTTGTTCTATGATGTGGTCCATTATTGCAAGCGCGCGCTTCTTATGAGCAAGAAAATTATCATCAACGAAAATGATTGTTTGGTATCCTTTGTTTACAAGGTCATCAATTTCTGCGATAACATTGTCAGATGAACGAAATCGGTAGTTTGGCAGTATTGACGATATCTGGCAGTAGCGACAGTGGAATGGACATCCACGTGAAGTAAGAACTGAGGTTACCTTTCCTTGAGCAATTTTTGTTCCATGCATGAAACCGTATTCGTATTTTTCGACGAGATGGCGAGCTGGAAAAGGAAGTTGGTTGAGATCCTCAATTTGAGTTACCGGTTCAGTAACATGTATTGTATTTTCAGTACGATAGGCAATCCCTGCTATGGTATTCAATTCTTGTTTTCCTTGCACTGCTTTCAAGATGTTGGAGATGCGAAATTCTGCTTCTCCTTGAACGCAGATATCTGCTCGATGGGTTTCTAGCGTATGTTTTGGTAACAGTGTACAATGAGGCCCGCCGAGAATGATGGGAAGAGATGGGTCTTGATCTTTTATGGAGTTCACAAGATCAGCAGTAGTGCGAAGATCCTCTGGGTTGCTGTAGATCGTCATACCCACAGCATCATAGGAGGCAAGTTTTGGGAGTATTTTTTCAGGAAGCGTTCCTTCTGCAGCACAGTCAAGGACATCAACATCATGGCCTTCTTGTTCCAATATTTGTGCAAGATATAAAATGCCAAGAGGGGGGAACGTATCCTCCTGAATGCAAGGGGCGTTGCGGTGCAACCGCCCAGGTACCGGAAAATGGATAAATCAAGAGGACGTTCATTACTTTCTCCTCTCATAATATTGGGGACATTCCTATTTAAATATATGTTTTCCAAGGGATCCTATGAAAGGAAGTTATTTACTCATCATCAAGGTAGATACTACCTGTACTCTTCAACTTCGCAAGCATCATACTCTTATCACCCCGGGTTCGTATGGGTATGTTGGATCTGCGATGAAGAATCTTGAATCGCGCATACTTCGTCACGCCCGTCGAGATAAAAAACACCACTGGCATATCGATTATCTCCTTGATTATGGGGAGATTGTAGATATATATTATAAAGAGAGCACCATTCACGAGGAATGCGATATTGCACGCTTTTTTGAACAACATTTTCCTTCTATTTCTAGTTTTGGATGCAGTGATTGTACCTGCACGAGTCATTTATTTTTTGGAGCAATGGAGGATTTGATTCGAGCAGCCAAACAGCTCCATATGAACAAATATCATCTCGATGCAAAATCTTAAAAAACTTTTTTTAATAGATGCGTTTATGATTTCATTCTTGTATTCGACTTTTGGAACACAAAAAGATGCAAAAAAGATTGCTCGGCAACTCCTGGAAGAACGCCTCGTCGCCTGTGTCAATATTATTCCAAATATCTCTTCAGTATACCGATGGAAGGGG
The DNA here is from genome assembly GCA_038884455.1 of Candidatus Thermoplasmatota archaeon. Classification (NCBI taxonomy): domain Archaea; kingdom Methanobacteriati; phylum Thermoplasmatota; species Thermoplasmatota archaeon. The sequence continues at coordinate 20,260 of JAWABU010000019.1, forward strand.
CGTATAGAAGAAGCTGAGGAATGTGTATTGATTGCGAAGACCATTGACAAGAACATCGATCGAGTCATACAGAAAATCAAATCCCTTCATCCTTATGAAGTGCCAGCTATTGTTGTCCTTCCAATTATTGCCGGATTACAAGAATATATTGATTATGTGAAAGATGAGTTGAAATGAAGTTTGTCGCCTTGATTTCGAGTGGTATTGATTCACCTGTTGCTGCGTATCTTTTAGCAAACAAAGTAGAAGAATTAATCTTTGTTCATGCTGATAACCAGCCGTTTACCGATGCATCTGAAGTTGATCATTTTAAACTTCTCACACAATACCTTAAAAAGTATATGTCCTGTTCTGTTAAAACATATATTGTACCTCATGGTCTTGCGCTTGCTACATATAAAAAACAGGCAAATCATCATTTTACCTGTGTTTTTTGTAAGCGAATGATGGTTCGATATGCAGAAAAAATTGCAGAAAAAGAAAACGCATGTGCAGTGGTTATGGGCGATTCACTCGGGCAGGTTGCTTCGCAAACTCTTCGAAATCTTCGCGTTGTTGATCAAGCAATTTCACTACCGATACTCAGACCCCTCATCGGGTTTGATAAAGAGGACATCGTTCGTCTTGCCAAAAAAATTGGAACCTATGAGTTTTCTATTCTACCATCAAAAGGGTGCAGAGCAGTTCCATCACAGCCTTCAACCCACGCAACTATATATCAGATAGAATCAGAAGAAAAAAAAATTAATGTTGTTGAGTTGATTGAACAGGTTGTTACTGCCGCCATTCAATTAAAACTATAATGTTTAAATAACCTAATGAAATACCTTATATTTATGTTAGGGAGGAGAGGTTGAACTGAATATGAAAAAGAAAAATGTAGGTTTTATGGCACTCATGACGATTGTAGTATTTTTTTCCCTTGCATTGTCTGGGTGTACACAGGAGAAGGGAAAAAAGATTATTGTTGGGACTGAAGCAACATTTCAACCGTTTGAATATACTGACTCATCAGGAAATATAGTTGGTTTTGACATTGATATGATCAAATGGATTCTAGAACGGGAGAATTATACTGTTGAAATTCGAGATATGGCTTTTGATCTATTAGTTCCATCGCTCCAAGAAGGTAAAATTGATGTTATTGTTGCCGGTATGACGATTAATGACGAACGACTGTTACAAGTCGATTTTAGTGAACCATATTTTGAAGCCGATCAATCTGTTCTGATAAAGAAAGATTCAGGAATTGTTATTGCCGATATTTTTGACCTGAAACAGTTAACGAAAGTTGGTGGTCAAACCGGTACTACGGGTTGGGCATGGATCGGTGAAAACATCGGCAACGAATCACGAATTAGTTATTCATTATATACTGAGGCTGTTGCTGATTTAAAAATTGGGCCAGAACGCGTCCAGGCGTTGGTTTTAGATAAACCGGTAGCGCAATCGTTTGCCCAAGATCCTGAATTGGTAGTAGCGTATACGATTATTACCAATGAAACCTATGGTATTGCTGTGAAAAAAGGCAACACAGAACTTCTAAATAAAATCAATAACGGGCTGGTTGCTTTGAAAGCATCTCCTGAGTGGAATCGGCTAATCAGCATGTATTTTGAATAAATATTTCAAGATGTGATGTAGGTGGGCTTGGATGTTTTACTCGACTCAGCCCCTCAACTCTTAGATGGTTTAAAAAATACATTGGGATTAACCTTTTTCGGAGTACTTCTTGGTACCGTCTGTGGTTTATTGCTTGCTTTTGGTCGTTGTTTTGGGCCACAACCAGTAGCGTTTAGTATTTATCTATATGAGAAATTATTCCGGGGCATTCCACTGCTCGTTATTCTCATTTTGATCTATTTTGGTCTTGCACAAATTGGATTTGACTTGAATGCATTTACTGCAGCAGTATTGGGTCTTGGCCTCCGAAGTGCAGCATATCAAGCTCAGATTTTCCGTGGGGCGATACAGTCGATTCCTGAAGGGCAATTGAGTGCTTCGTATTCTCTTGGGATGACAAAAATCCAAACTATTAGATATATTCTACTTCCTCAGGTACTTCGACTTTCAATCCCTGGTTGGTCGAATGAATTTACTATATTACTCAAAGATACATCAATTGCAATCAGTATTGGTGTTGTTGAACTGATGCGTCAAGGTCGATATATCTATGTTCGCGAACCTGATCTCGCGCTTGCGGTTTTTTTACTCATAGCAGCTCTCTATCTGATTCTAGTTCTCATAATTAATAAGAGTTTGTCACTGCTGGAAAAAAAATATCGGATGTCTGGATATGATGTTGAATGTTGTCGATGAATGTTGAACGGATGTGGTAAACATTGCATTTGCTTGAAGTTAAAGAAATTTATAAATCGTATAACGGCAACGCAATTCTGAGAGGAATATCATTTACGATGGAGCGAGGACAAACAACGGTAATTATAGGACCAAGTGGAACCGGAAAAAGCACTCTTCTCCGGTGTATCAATCAGCTCAGCCCACCAGATAAAGGAGAGGTATGGCTTGATAACGAGGAAATAACGAATCAGAAAGTACACATAAATAAAATCCGTCAAAAAATTGGCTTTGTGTTTCAAGATTTTAATTTATTTAATCATTTAACTGCGTTACGAAATGTCAGTATCGGACTAGAAAAAGTTAAAGGGATGAGAAAGGAAGAAGCACGACAACGTGCAGCAGATGAGTTACGACGTGTCGGTCTTGAGCAGCAGATGGATATGTATCCTGCGCAGCTCTCTGGCGGGCAGAAACAGCGTGTTGGTATTGCTCGTGCTTTGGCAATGGATCCAATATTAATTTTGTTCGATGAGCCGACCTCTGCGTTGGATCCAGAACTTATCGGCGACGTTCTTGATGTTATGAAATCATTGGCAGGAAAAGTTGCTATGCTTGTTGTTACCCATGAGATGGGTTTTGCTCGAAATGTTGCTGATGAGATTATTTTTATGGAAGAAGGGGTCATTGTTGAGCAAGGTCCTCCAAGTGAAATGTTTTTACATCCAAAACACAGCAGGACAAAAGAATTTTTGGGAAGAATTTCAACGCTCTACGGAGATGAAAGGGAGGGAAAAACATAGTTTCAAATTTTTTCGAGTTTTTTTCAGCATCACTTCCTAGTCTATTGAGTGGTTTAATGTATACGTTGTTTCTAACATTTTGTGCCATTACGTTTGGTTTTTTTATCGGTATCCTGCCTGCGCTCGGGCGAGTCTATGGGAATAATATTCTTGCAAAGATATGTATACTATATATAGAAGTAATCAGAGGAACTCCTCTCTTAGTTCAATTATTTATTATTTATTTTGGACTCCCGTATGTTGGTTCGATTTTTGGTATACCATCATTTAGAATTATTCTTTCTCCGATTGAAGCAGCGCTCGTTGGGTTAACAATCAATAGCAGTGCATATCAGGCTGAATATCTTCGTGGAGCGGTGCAGTCTGTTCAAGCTGGTCAGATGACTGCTGCTCGATCGTTAGGAATGAGCAAGTGGCAAGCTATTTCATATGTTATATTGCCGCAGGCATTACGAATATCGGTTCCATCGTGGTCGAATGAGTTTATCTATCTCTTACAATATTCTTCCATTGTGTATATTATTCAAGTAAAGGAATTAACTGCTGAAGGTTTATTTATTGCTGCGCACAATTTCCGATATCTGGAGGTTTTTACGATGATTGCAATTATTTATTTGATTTTAACTGTAATTTCAACAGAACTCATTGATCGGATTGCGAAAAAAATCAATATTCCTGGTGTTGGTACAGCAAGCATACATCCGAGGAAAAAATTTGATTTTTCCTAGTATTTTTTGTATCTTTTGCCAGCTATTGAGTTGGTAAAAACACAAACTATAAAAATCACAAATATATACAATATAATGTAGTTTTATAATTTATATATACAACATATTGTATCTGGTGTTGGGATGAATTGTCCATATTGCAATCATATTGAAACCAAGGTTACCGATTCTCGGGATACCGGGAAATATGCTATACGAAGACGTCGAGAATGTCTCAATTGTAACAAAAGATTTACCACCTACGAAGCAGTCGAAATGGAACCACTCTATGTCATTAAAAAGGATGGTCGCCGTGAGCAATATGATCGAACTAAAATAAGAAATGGTATGATGAAAGCACTCGAAAAAAGGCCGATTAGTCATGAAAAAATCGAAGAAACACTCGATTGTATTGAAGAAAAAATACGACGAAACGGCAATGAAGAAATTTCAACAGCACAAATCGGTGAATACGTGATGGACTGTTTACGTGATCTTGACCAGGTCGCCTACATCCGATTTGCATCCGTATACCGATCATTTACCGATGTGACCAGCTTTGAAAAAGAAGTCAAAACGTTAACAGAACAAGCAAAATCTTGAGGAGAGAAAAAACATGATACGAAAAATTAAAAAACGAGACGGGAAGATTGCTGATTTCAACCCAGTAAAAATCACTGAGGCTATCTGGAAGGCAGCACAAGCAGTTGGTGGAAAGGATTACAAAAAAGCAGCAGAGCTTACCGAGAAAGTCATTGAGCTTTTAGAAAAAACCTTAAAAAAAGGTGAAATCCCGACCGTTGAACAAGTTCAGGATATCGTAGAAAAAGTACTCATTGAAGAAGGACACGCAAAAACCGCAAAAGCATACATCTTATATCGAAAGCAGCACCAAGACATTCGAGAAATCGGGGGGCTTCTCAAGGATATTGATGTGGTTGATGGCTATCTCTCGATGATGGATTGGAAGGTTAACGAAAACAGCAATATGGCATATTCCCTGCAAGGGTTGAATGTCTATGTAACTGAAAACATCATTTCTCATTACTGGTTGAATAAGATTTATCCACCAGAGATAGGGGAAGCACATACCAAAGGAGATTTTCATCTTCATGATCTCGGAACATTGGGACCCTATTGTGTTGGTTGGGATTTGAAGGATCTACTCCTCCTCGGATTTAAAGGAGTATCTGGAAAAATCGAAAGTAAGCCAGCAAAACATTTTAGTACAGCACTGATGCAAATCGTCAATTATCTGTACACACTTCAAGGTGAAGCAGCAGGGGCACAGGCGTTATCAAATTTTGACACTCTTTTAGCACCCTTTGTCGATAGAGACAAACTGAATTATGATCAGGTGAAACAAGAAATTCAAAAATTCCTGTTCAATATGAACGTTCCAACCCGTGTTGGTTTTCAATCGCCATTCAGTAATTGTACCATGGATCTCACCATACCGAACTATCTTGCAGATGAACCAGCGATCATTGGCGGTGATTTAACGAATAATACCTATGGTGATTTCGCTGATGAGATGGATATGATCAACCGTGCGTTTGCAGAAAACATGTATGAAGGTGATTCAAAAGGCCGTCCGTTTACCTTTCCCATTCCAACCTATAATATTACCAAGGATTTCTCATGGGATAATGAAGGTTTAACACCACTCTGGCAGATGACAGCAAAGTACGGTATCCCCTACTTTAGTAATTTTATTAATAGTGATATGAAACCTGATGATGCTCGCAGTATGTGTTGCCGGTTACGTTTGGACAATCGAGAACTTCGAAAACGAGGCGGTGGTCTGTTTGGTGCAAATCCAAAAACAGGGTCAATCGGTGTTGTTACTTTGAACATGCCACGGATTGGGTATCTTGCTCGTGATGATGATGAGTTTTTCGAACGACTCGATAAAATGATGATATTAGCGAAACAGTCACTTGAAATTAAACGTGAACTTATTGAAAACCTCACGGAGAGTGGTTTGCATCCCTACTCACGGTTTTATTTATCTGACGTGCATCAAACCTTTGGTGAATACTGGAAAAATCATTTTTCAACCATCGGTCTCATTGGCATGAATGATGCATTACTCAACTTTATGGATACAAGTATTGCAACAAAGGAAGGAAAAGCATTTGCAGAAAAAACATTAGATTATATGCGGAAACGGATCTCTGATTTCCAGGAAGAAACCGGGAATATTTTTAATCTTGAGGCGACTCCTGGTGAAGGAACAAGTTATCGTCTTGCCAGAATTGATAAAGCTGAATATCCTGATATTAAGATTTATAATCAAGAAAAATACAGAAACAACGGTGATCGCATCGAACCGTATTATACGAATTCAACCCAGCTTCCCGTTGGATACACTGATGATGTCTTTGAAGCGTTAGAACTACAGGATTCATTGCAAACTAAGTATACTGGTGGAACCGTGCTTCATATGTTTCTTGGTGAGACTCCTTCGTTGAGCACGACGAAGAAGTTGGTTCGGAAGGTTGCTGAAAACTATCATCTGCCCTATTATACATTGACACCGACGTTTAGTGTGTGTCCGAAGCACGGGTATCTGCCTGGTGAGCATGAGTATTGCCCAAAATGTGATGAAGAGATCGGATATAGAAAGAAAATGGTTGTACGGAGGTGAATTTCGATATGGATGAACAACTTGAGGAAAAAAGAACGAAATGTGAGGTTTATTCGCGGGTTGTCGGATATCTTCGTCCGGTAAGCCAATGGAATCGTGGAAAACAACAAGAGTTTGCTGATCGAAAAGTGTTCAAAATCAAAGAAAACATAGAGTAAATGGAACCATGTATGAAGATCGGCGGGTTACAGAAAACATCATTTATCGACTACCCTGAGTACATCAGTGCAGTTGTTTGGACGGTTGGTTGTAACTTTCGATGTCCTTTTTGTTATAACAAGGATCTTGTCTTTGGGCGTTCACAGCTTCTTCCTGAAGAGGAGATCATTTCTTTTTTACAAAAACGACAAGGTATGATCGAAGGTGTTGTCATTTCCGGAGGCGAACCTTTATTACAAGATGATCTCAGTGGTTTCCTTCAAAAAATACGAAAGCTTGGTTTTTTGATAAAACTTGATACCAACGGTTCACTCCCTGATCGATTGAAGGTGTTGCTTGATGATGGTCTGGTTGATTATGTTGCTCTTGATGTAAAGGCACCGAAAAAGAAATATCCCTCTGTCTGTGGTTGTGAGGTTGATGTTTCAAACATACAAACGTCAATGGATCTTATTCGAAAACAGGCACCGGAGTATGAATTTCGCACAACAGTTGTTCCATCGTTGTTGAATAAGGAGGATATCATTGAGATTGCACACTGGATTGCAGGGGCTCAACAGTGGTATCTCCAGCAGTTTAAGGTTTTTCCACCATTAGTATCTTCAGAGCTAGAAAAGATCAACGCGTATGATCGCCAGTTTTTTGATGAACTGATCGCTGCAGTACAACCATTCATAGAGAAAGTCGTCGTTAGGGGTTTGTGACAAAACTTATAACAAGTACTAAAGATGAGGTGTTTGAGGAGACCGTATGGACTACGAACTTGCGGTTATCGGTGCTGGCCCTGCTGGTTTTTCAGCTGCGATTTACGCACAGCGTTCAGGGATAAAAACTGTTGTTTTTGATCGAGGTGCTGGCGGAGGTCTTGCACAGATTGCACCAAGGATTGAGAATTATCCTGGTTTTGAATCAATTTCCGGTTTTGATCTAACTCAGAAAATGAGACAACATGCAGCAAAATATGCTGATCTCCATTTGTATGAGGAGGTACAAAAAATCGAAAGAAAAGATTCTTTGTTTTCAATTGCTACAGATAGAGCAGTGTATCAGGTTGGCGCGATCATTCTTTGCACAGGAACTGAACATAAGAAACTCGATGTACCTGGTGAAGTAGAGTTTCTTGGTCGAGGAGTGTCGTATTGTGCAACGTGCGATGGATTTTTTTTCAAAGGAAAAAAAGTAGCGGTTATTGGTGGCGGTAATACTGCTCTTATGGAAGCTATTTTTTTAAAACAGCTTGGATGTAGCAAGGTTTTTTTAATTCATCGTCGGGATCAGTTCCGAGCTGAGAAAATTTATGTTGATGAAGCACAGCAGAAAGACATAGTGTTTCTCTTAAATACTACCGTGGAAAGCATTAGCGGTTCAGATAAGGTTACGCATCTACAAGTTGTGTATCTGCCTACTCAGAAACAATCAAAACTAGAGGTTGATGGTGTTTTTGTATCAGTTGGTGTTCAACCTCAGAATACGTTGGCTCGTATGCTTGAACTTCACCTTGATACTCAGGGGTATATAGTGGTTGATAAAGAACAGCGAACCAACATTCGAGGGGTGTATGCAGCTGGTGATATCACCGGCGGTGTCCGTCAGGTGATTACCGCCTGTGCTCAGGGAGCTGTTGCAGCACTCTCGTCAGTTGAGATGTTTGGGAAAAAATATCCATATTAACTCTCAGTAGGATGGTATTCTTCTACGTTTTATTCTGGGAGATGGTGTAGTGTGTCAATTTTTTTCTGTTCAATTAATGTTATTACATACTCTCCGCTTTTTTTGACTGGTGCTGTAAGTGATCCGATATAGGTTTTTGGTTGTATGCCGATGAGGAGTATTTTTTGTACCCATGATTCGAGATAGGTTATGAGAATCGGGAGAGGTATTCCATGGGTACAGATGTGCATGGTGCTGATTTTTTCTTTTGGAACGATACGCACCTCTCCAGGTTTTAGATTCATATCAACAGCATCTATGATCAGGAGTACGTGTGGTTTTTTTTGTTTTACCAGGGAGGTATAATTCTCCGGATTTGTCCCACAATCAACAACGTCGATACCATGGTTTTTGTGTTTGTTGAGTTGATCTGCGATATACGGTCCGATTGCATCGTCACCACCATCTCGGTTGCCGATGCAGAAAACCATTATTTTTGTCATGGTATTCACTTTTTTTTCGTGTAAGCTATCTTTTGATAGGTTATGATAAACCAGACAATTGCAGTTCCTGTGGTTGAAAGGCAACTAAGGGGAAGGTCAAGGGTGAAAAAGATGATTGCCATGATCGTAAGTAGGAGTGAGGTTGATAGATATGTGGTGAGTGATTGTGAAGTAACATCTTTGAGTTTGTAGTTTTTTATGATTGCGGGTAGAAGGGTGATGATGAATCCGAAATTAATTGCAGTAAGGGCAATATCTTGCCATGGCACCATGTTCGCTCAGAATCAAGAAGAGTAATATAAATGATTTTGGTCGTAAGTCCGTCGTCTGTTTTTCTGATAGATTTTATGGGAGAGAAATGACTAAATAATTCTTTCAGATTCTCTATACCGTTGTTTATGGGTAAGAATCGTGATATTATTCAAATTCTTATGCTTGTCTTACTTGGGATGTTTGTTCCTTTTCTTGGTTCTGTCACTGTGATGTATGGTTTTGATCTGGTAAAAATAGCGAAAACCTTTGGTTTGTTTCTCGTCATTTTTGCCTTCGAACTCGGAATTGTTTATGCATATTTCTCTTTAACCAATAGATCTGCAGCAAAGAAACTTGAAGATGATAAACCTGTACTTTAACCACGGTTTCTACGACGTAGGTAAAAGATATATAGGGTTATTTTTATCTCGGGTCTCATAAGAGGTAATATCATATGGTAGCAAAAGTTGATAAAAATAAGTGCACTGCCTGCGGAGCCTGCAAAGAGGTCTGTCCAGTTGAGGCAATCACCATTGGTGAAAAAGCAGAAATCGATGAGGCAACCTGTATTGACTGTGGCACGTGTGTTGACGAATGTCCAGTTGAGGCAATCAGTTTATAAAAATAATTTAATACCTTTTTTTCTTCTTTTTTATTTTGATCCTGTGGTGTACTTTTTCACTAGTGAGTTCTCTGAGTGCATCAGTTGCAATCCACCGCGCTGATCGTGAATCTATGGTAAGTAGTTCTTTAGAGAGTTGTATCATCTTTTTGTTTAATGGTTGGTTGCGTTTTCCGATATTTCGTAACGCCCAGTTTACTGCTTTTTTTACATAATTTCGATCATCTGTGCAACATTTTTTTATGAGTGGAGCACATCGTTCAAAATCCTGATTTGTAGCTTTTTTGTCATGAACCGCAAGTCCCGCAAGTAGTGCGAATGCCCCGCGTTTGACAAATTCTTCTTCTCGGGTTGCCCATGTGTATACCTTGGTCCAGGCATGGGGTGTTTTATCAAAAAGACTAGTGCATGCTTGATCGCAGATATCCCATGAGTCAAAGTCAGCTGCCCAGGCATCCATTTGTTCACTGGTTACTTGAATTGGATCGTCGATGAAAACAGCAAGCAATCGTGCATCATGAATTCCAGAATCCCATAACTTGAGAGCAAGATCGTGGTTTGTACCGATTTCTTTAGCAAGGTGCCGTAATTGATAAATTGAGATACCAAGATTGTTGATTGGGTTGATTCCATAACGTATCATTCCTTGGATGTTTTTTGGTTGTTCCATGGTTTTTAATGTTGCTATAACGTCAGAGTATTGCATAGTTATGCATCCTTAGAGGATTCTCTTTTTTTAGAGGAAGATATTGAGGAGATATCCGATGAGAAGGACTTGTGGTACGGTTAGTATCGGAAGCCAGAGTGCAGCTTTTTTGCCGATGTTACTCCAGATTAATCCAATTTCTGTGTAATCGGTTGCAACTCCTGCCATGAGAAATACGGTGCTGTTTCCAAAAGCTCCAGTTTGGTTGTAGATTTCAAAGGCAAGCGGTGAGCTTCCCTCTGAGCAGACTTCGATGATGGTTGCAAAAAATAAGGTGACGAGGAGTCCTAGAATGGTTGGTCCCATGTAGTGATGGAAAAGACCTGTTGGGATGTAGGCTCGTGCAAAAGCTGCCAACAGCATTCCGATGATGAGCCACCAGAGTACCATTTTTGTAAGACTCCAGGATCCATGCATTGTTCCTTGTACAGCATCCCAGAGAGTATGGCGGTTGAAGTGGAATTCGTTCCAGCGTTTCTGAATATCTTTGATGATGGAGAACTCGGTGAGGACCGGTGTGTCTTCGCCGTGGTTGCATTGTTTGCATTCTACTTTATCGTGCCGCTCGAGCCATTGGTAGAGCAGTCCGGTGATGATTGCGATGATAAGTGCTGAAATGATGATAAGCAGTGCTTTTATGCCGAAGAATCCGAAGAGGAGTACGGTTATGGGGAGGTTCGCCCAGGGTGATGCAAGCAGGAATGCAACGACTGATGAGGTGCTTGCTCCTTTTTTGTAGAGTTCAATAGCAATTGCAAGGATGCCATGGGAGCAAGCACTCATGAGAAATCCAAAGATAACTGAGTAGATGATGGTTCTTTTTTGGTGTCGTGAGAGGTATTTTTCTATGTATTGTCGTGGGATGAAATAGTCGATGATTCCTCCGATGAGTAACCCGATGAGGATTGCCCACCAGATGAGGAGGAAATAATCTTGTAATGCATAGAAGAATGGGTTGAGTTGTGGTATGAGATAACTTATGAATGCCAGAGCAAGTGCGAATAAACCGATGATGGTGAGTCGTTCGCGATACCATTTTTTCGCTGGTTTTGTGCATGACCGGCAGGTTGATTCTGGTTTGATGTTGTTGTTTTTTTCGTATTTTTGGAGGCAGTAGGTTGAGCAAAAGTAGTGGTCGTGCGCGGGTATGGTTCCTTGCATACCGCAGATTGGATCAATTTTATCAGTCATCCTTCAGGTTAATGATTGTCATTATTTGAATATATATGTACTATGTAATTTAGAAAAAAGTAGGAAGTAGATATGAATTGGAAAGAAATGAATTAGAATTATATTGAAATATTAAATGATTCTTGAGCCGGGTTTCTGTCGATTCGTATAAGAGGAATGCGAATTCCTGGTTCCATTGGTCCGCTGCTAAGAACGAATTCTCCAAATATTAATTTTGGTGTTTTTCTGGCTGCATTCCAATAATTATTCTGCCATGTATTACAAAATCCATTTCTAAAATATGCATCCCGAATATTTTCCAGAAAATTATTTTGTGTTATGAAATTATCTCGCGATATTTCAATCATAATTCCTTCTGACTCTGAAGGAAAAGTATGTCCTGAGATTGTATTTAGCTGAATAACATTACCATCTCTATAAATAATATTAATTCCGTCGAATCTGTTGTTTCTAATGATGTTGTTCTTGATCAGATTATGTGATGCACCCCACATAAAAATGCCATGGTTATTTTGTTCAATAATGTTTCCTAGTATCTGAGTATTTGCTTGTATTCTGGAGTCTGAGAAGTAGATGCCGATTACATTACCTCTAATGATGTTATTGGAAATGGTACTATTATCTGCGCTCACAAGAATTCCTGCATCATGGCTATCGGTGCCGCTGTTTTCTATAGTGAAACCTGAGATTGAACAGGCACCTTGGTCGTTGTTAATGCTCACTACCCATTTTGCGCCATATCCTCGAATCACGGTTGTCTGCGGTCCCTCTCCTTGTAATTTTACTGGCTTCTGTAAGCTTATCGAATTAAAAACACCACTAGAATAATACGTGCCAGAAAACACATAGATAGTATCATCTGACTCTGCATGACTCAGTCCTTCTTGTATGGTCTGATATGGATGCTCTATGCTGCCATCCCAAGGCCCCAGGGTATTGTCATCATCAACATAGATAATTTTATCATTGGTACAAGTTGTATGAATGATAGAAGATATTTGATGTTGCGATGCAGCTACTACATTTGTTATGAATACACAAAAGCATAGTGTTAAGAAAATAATTTGTTTTTTGTTTTCCCTCATTTACACTACCCCTGTTTTTTAAAATTAAAAAATTTATAATCATTTTCATATAAATATTTTATTGGAAGAGTTTTTGAGAATTTGGCTATCTTTTTAATGATGTACTAATTCTTCTAAGAAAGGTCGGTGGAGATGTAGGATATGGGAGATAAGGTTGGTGAGGAGAGGAGGAAAGGATAGGATGAAAAAACAACCCCCTAGGTATCTTACATCTCCTGCAGGCTAATGTGAGTTGCTTTTAGGATGAGTCCCCCACATTCCCTTTATTAACAATCGTTAATATTTATTATATATTTAAATCTTTTGCATGTCTAGGCTTCATCCCGAAATAGATAATTAAGGAAGAAACATTCATTTTTTCATTGGATGGGACGCGCAAAGAAAAGGATTAATCCAACAGTTGCGAACCAT
>JAWABU010000020.1 GCA_038884455.1 Candidatus Thermoplasmatota archaeon
GATGCACCAAAAAAATACATAGGCAAACGAGCCTATGTTATCATCCTTAAAGACTGATTATGGAATTCTGTCCCAATGTCCTTCAGAGATGAAAGTATAAATTTCACGTTTTAAAAAAAGATGAATATGAAGAACGTTACATGATTCGTTCTATCATCTCGAGAACAAAACCACTATCATCTATGACATATCGGGCGATGCCTATTTTTTTTGCATAATTTCTCATCTTTTTTACGGAAAGAAACCGTTCAAACGATGATCCTTTTTGGATAACATCAAGTTCAAGAACACAATCAGCAAGACCTTCAAGTTTTCGTTCGAGAAGTTCTCCATGAATTCCCTTCGTCATGACAATAATGAAGGCACCACGTTTTTTAAGATTGGTGATTTTAGAAGCATAAATTGTCTTTAATACGTCTTCTTGACGATACTGGCTGAGGAAAAAATCAAGAGAATTAATGATAACCATACGAAGTGCTGGTGCATCTTTTATCTTGTTTGATACGACTGCGAGGTAATCTTCATCTCCGGTCACGGTTGATGGCATACCTGATGACCCTATTTCTATAAGTTCTTTGAGTTTGAGTTTGGATCGTTGTTCGTAGATGCTGACTCTTTTTTGCTCTGTTTTCAAAACGTTTTGGTAATACTTTGCTGAAACATCGACGAATTCAAGACCGCTATGATTCCATTTGAAACGATTCATGGTATCGATGATTTCATCTTTGGTCTCTTCAGTGGTGATATATAAGGCATTACCTGCTGCTGCAATCTGTTTAACTAAAATTTCGGTACTGCTTCCAGGTGATCCAAGAATGACGGTTGTAAAACCAGTGGGGATGCCACCTTCAAGGAGTCGATCAAGTTTTTCAATTCCTGTGCTAATAAACCCTTCTTTTTTTTCTGTTGTAGAATTATCTATGAATGACTCTTTGATCATTGTATCCATATGCCTTTATAATTTTTTCGTAATAAGAAACGAGTTTTTTACTCGTTCTCGTTCAAATCGGTCCTTATATGATGCATATGCTTTGAAACAAATCTGAGGTGCTTGTGTAGCATCTGGATCTGAACTTGTAAGAAGCACTTCTCCTTTGGGAAACGCACTGAGGAATAATCCTCGTAAAACGCCATATGTGAAGAGTGAAGAAACAGTGGTTTCTGTGGTATTTGATAAAAGAGTTGACTTAGTGAGATGAGATTGTACCTCATTATCTGTAATTTTTGTAAAAGAAAATTCTGCGCCAAGTGGTAAAAAGATTTCTTGTAAGGTATGTTGAAGCCAAGTTTGCAGTGTCCATTCTTGTGGTTTCTCTTGTAGACGTTCAGCAAATAGCCCCCGACCGAATGCTTCTCCGGTTTGAAGAACGAGTTCGATATTTCCGCTGCTTGCAAGAAGTTTAGACACAGCGGCTTGAAATGCAGTTTCTTGCCGCTGGATCAACTCAGGACATTCCTTTTTTTCAGGAATCCAAATTGCCCCGCCACCGCTAGTTGAAATTTTTTTTACTGATTCTATCATACTTTAAACCCAGGTTGATGTTTATTCAATAAACGAATCTCGTAATACAATTATCTTGTCATTTAACTGAATAAGTTTATCAGTATCCATTTCTTCTTCAATGACGATGGTAACAAGATGGACGTTTTCAGCACGAGTTCGATTCATTAAAAAATACACAAATTCCCTGATGATTTCTGAATCATTGTAGATCATTAATGCACTGAGCGAATCAATAACTATGTATTTATCTCCTTCATTCTTACTGGTTTGGATACTATTAATTATTTCTAGAGCGGTTTTCTCAAGCATCGTTGGACTTTCAATATAGGTGCAGTGTTTATCTAATTCAGAAATGCCGATGACTCGAGAGATACAATCAATAAATCTGACATTCGGGAGTTCGGTAATATGTTTGTATTTTTTAACAAGATAATCATAGGTGTTGCTGATGGTAACAAAGGTCCATGTATCCTGAGCATTGCTGGACATTGAGGTAAACAAGGCTTGTCGAAGATTTTCATGTCGATTTTCCGGTACTTGTATACCAACCGATTGGTTAATTTTAATTGCTACGCCAACACGATCTTTTATTCCTTCTATTATCGCATCAACCATTTTTATCTCTCCTTAATGTTTCAACAACGATTCAAATTCAGAGGAGCGTAACAAAGGAACCAGCTCGATACCTCGTTGTGATGATATGTTCATTGCGTATTTTGTGCGGGAATGAGAAATACCTCGCATTTTAACAACCTGTAATGTTCGAATAAGATCACCACGCCGTTCCAGATCACCAAGAAAAATAATACCATCAGAAATAAACTCTTCAATTTCATATTGTGAGAATTTATATGTTCGTGGTGGCACCTCCGAGGTTAAAAACGTTGTACAATTCATAACAGCAAGCGACGTTCCGAGTTTAAAAATAAAATCACGAATCATCTCTCGTGTCTGCAATCGATAACACAGTGCTGTAATAGAATCCATGACTAAGCGTTTGACATCAAGTTCATCAGCAATATCCTTTAAAATATCAAGCAACGCACCAGCATCCTCAACCGTATATTTTTCAGCATCAAGACCAAGTCGTTCGCTGATAATCCGAAGATCAATGATGTTGACCATCCCAGATTCAATAAGTTTTTTATCGTAAAAACAAAAACCTTCGAGGTTTTTTGTAAGTTTAAACAAGGGCTCGGTGATGGTAAAAAAGACCCCGCGTTCACCTTTTCTTGCTCCATCAAAAAGATACTGCATACAGAGTGTTGTTTTACCCGAACCACTACAGCCGGTTACTAGCACAGTGCTTCCTGTTGGTATACCACCATTCATCTGAGTATCAAGTTCTACAATTCCTGTTGAAACCAATTCTTTTTTAGGCATAGCCCTCTCCTCAACCTGTTCAACAAATGTATGTACGTGATATACAGAGCTATAATATAAAACTTAAGGTTTTGAAAAAAGAAAAAAAGAAAGAAAATTTCTATTGTTTTTTCATTGGTCGAAGTGGTGGACAGGATATATCTTGCACCATATCAACTAGATACACAATTTTTCCTGCATCGCAGACTGAAAAACAAGCTCGACAGGTTTTACACACATCAGAAACACCAGGTACTAAAGCAACAGCACGATCAACTCCGCGTCCTACAAAGCAGACTGCATGTTCTTTTTTTATTTCATTGCAATATCGAACACAAAGACCACAGAGACTACAAGGTGACTCAGGGGTATCAGCTTGTTTAAATCGAGATTGAGTAATACCATACTTTTTTGCCATCTCAACGTGTTCCCCACTCGGACAGTTTGAGAGAAGGAGTTCTATGAGCATTTTTCTAATTTTGTCAACGCTGTCTGTTTTTGTTCGGACAATTAATCCGTTTTCAACAGGATAGCAGCATGACGCAACAAGTTTTTTCCTGTTGTTTTTTTCTATTTCGACCATGCATAATCTGCATGCTCCGTAGGGTTCAAGCTGGTCATGATGGCATAATGTTGGTATTTCGATTCCTGCTTTTTGTGCTGCATGAAGCACTGTTTTTCCTTCTTCGATTTGGATTGTTTTACCGTCAATTGTTAATGATACCGTTCCCATTAAGTCACCTCCGCTCTACAGATACTACTTTTTTTTGTTTGCCGGTTGCTTTTTGTACTGCATTAAATTTACACACCTCGTAACAATTACCGCATTTAATACAAATATCAGAATTAATATGATGTACTGTTTTCTTTTCTCCGGTAATCGCTTCAACAGGACAATTTTTCATACACAGACCGCAACCGGTACATTTCGCAGCATCAATGGTAAACGTGAGTAATCCTTTGCAGACTTTTGCGGGACATTCACCATTGATATGAGCTTGATATTCATCACGGAAGTATTGGAGAGTACTTAGAACCGGATTTGGAGCAGATTGTCCAAGAGCGCAGAGTGACGAAAGTTGAACAACTTCAGAAAGTTCCTCCAAAAGTTTCACATCATCCTCAGTTGCTTCCCCGGTGGTAAGATCATTTAAAATACGAAGCATATGACGTAATCCTTCACGACAAGGTATACACTTCCCGCAGGATTCTTGAGACAGGAAATTGACAAAATAACGAGCAATGTCCACCATACAGGTATCTTCATCCATGACAATCATTCCGCCAGAACCCATCATAGATCCGACCTTGTATAATTCGTCGAAATCTACAGGAAGATCGAGATATTTTTCTGGCAAACAGCCACCTGAAGGACCACCGGTCTGTACTGCTTTGAATTTTTTACCATTTGGAACACCTCCTCCAATGGTGTAAATGATTTCTCGAAGAGTTGTTCCCATAGGAACTTCGACCAGTCCGGTATTATTGACTTTGCCGACGAGAGAGAAAATTTTTGTTCCTTTGCTGTTCTCGGTGCCGATTTTCTGGAACCAGGCAGCTCCATTATTGATGATCAGAGGTACATTTGCCCAGGTTTCAACATTGTTCAAACAAGTTGGTTTATTCCACAAACCACTCACAGCAGTATGAATATATTTTGGTCGTGGTTCTCCAACCCTCCCCTCAATGGCAGACATCAGCGCACTTGATTCTCCAGAGACAAAAGCACCTGCACCTCGATGAACAGTAATCGTGAAATCAAACCCAGATCCGAGAATATTTTTTCCGAGTAATCCAAGTTCCTCAAGTTTTTTTATCGCAATTTCAGTGTTTTCAACCGCAAGAGGATATTCCTGTCGGACATAGACAAAACCTTCATTTGCTCCTATAGCATATCCGCCAATCATAAGTCCCTCAAGAACAAGATGTGGGTTTCCCTCCATAAGTGCTCGATCCATAAACGCACCTGGATCTCCTTCATCGCAGTTGACAATAACGTATTTTTTATCGCTTTGGGCGTTTCTCGTAGTTTCCCATTTTCTCCCCGTGGGAAAACCACCGCCACCACGACCTCGAAGATTGGATTTTTTCACTTCTTCAAGGACTTCTTCAGGTTTCATGTCAAACAATGCTTTTGCAAGAGCACTATATCCACCGTAAAGGATATAATCATCAATATTTTTTGAATCAATTTTCATGTTGTTTCCAAGGAGTATCCGCTTTTGATGTTTATAAAAAGGAATGTCTGATTCTTTTTTTATTGGTTTTGTACTGTGTGGATCAGTGTATAATAATCGTGGAATAACTTTTTTCTTGACAATTGTTTCAGAAACAATTTCAGCAACGTCTTCAGGTTGAACTTTGATATAGTTGATTTCTTCAGGATGAATGACGACAAGAGCTCCTTTTTCACAAAAACCAGGACACCCGGCTTCTTTTACTTCGACGTTTGCTGAGAGTTTATGTTTCTTGATTTCTTCTCTGAAATTATCGACGACTTCTTGAGCTTTGAGAGCAAGACAGCCAGTACCAGCGCAGACTGAAATTGTAATGTTTTTTGAACCTTTTTGTTTTTGAAGGTTTTTTCGGTATTGTTCTAATTCTTTTCTAGAAGTAATTTTCGTCATTTTTTTCACCTACTTATTACGGGAGATGCCGGTTGATGTTGGGCAGTTGGTTTTCTTTTTTGTTGTTCGTTGGTTAATGCAGAAGTATCAGTTCGATACTGTTCAAGGATCTCTGGTACTTCGGAGGGTCGTAATTTTCCATGATAGTTTGTATCGACCATCATAACTGGTCCAAGTGCACAACAGCCAAGGCAGTTAACGCTTTCGAGGGTGAATTTTAAATCAGGTGTTGTTTCTCCTGATTTTATTCCAAGATGTTGTTCTGCTGCTTCGAGAATTTTTGGACCATCTCGTACATGGCATGCGGTTCCAAGACAGACTCGGATAATATGTTCACCATGCGGTTCCAAACTAAAAGCTTTATAAAAAGTAGCAATTTGGAGAATTTGCGCCATCGGAATATTAAGTCGTTCTGACACCCAAAGTAAAGCTGGCTTTGGTAACCAGTGTTTTTTTTCTTGAATCTTCAGAAGTATTTGAATGAGAGCATTCTTTTGACCCTGGTATTCATCAATGATTTCATCGATTTCTCTGAGTTCTTGGATCATTTGTTTAACTGATTCTTCTCTTTTTTTAATTTGTTTAAGAGCTTGGAGGTGCTGTATTGCTTCTTCTTCAAGCTTTTTCAATTCGGTACTAAGGGGAGGTTGATCTAGACCAAGGGAATAGTATTCTGAGAGTAATTCAAGGCCTCGGAGGAGAATATCGCTTTTACTTAATTCAGAGGTTTTTTCTAGATTGTGTAAAGCTTTTTTTTGTTGTTCAGTTAGTCGTACTCCAACAAAATGGGATTTTGTTTTTTCTTTAGCCATGGGAATCACTTTGTGTTTAACTGTTTAACATATTTTGAAGGATGAGAAGGTAAAAGAGATTATAAATATTGCGTACGAACGACAAAGTAAAAACTATTTTTCAAAACCTTTGTCAAAAGATGATCCAATGAGCAGGGCTATAAAGGAGAATTTCCTATAGAACTAACAAAGAACATCTTTTTTATAAAGGTATTTCTTCTTCATGATGACATGGTTCAACATCATGATGGATTATGAGAAAGAGTGTTAAAAAAATCGTACCAATAATAAAAGCGTAGACATTCACGAACCATAACGTAATCACGATACCATAGAATACTGCACGCATCCCAAACGTAAACCGATTCATAGCTCGTAAAAATGCATCTCTTTTTAACCGTTCAGCATCAATGTAATAACAGTTTTTTTGATTTTTTGTTTTCTGCTTGGATAATAGTCTATATTCATCTGATAATTTTTTGATTGACTCACTGGATATGCCAATAAGTATCGAAAAACGGACCATTTGACGGAGTGATAATAAGAACATCGTAACTGAAAAAACAATTACTGCGACAAAGAGCATGAGTTTATAGTGTGCAAACACTCCACCAGAGGATTGAAGAGGATATATCAAAGAATTTGAATCAATCGGAGAACTCTGCAACAGCAAACCAAGCAAAAGAAGCATTGAGGAGGAGAGAAAAGTAACCACCATGATTAAGTTTCGCATGGTCTGAACAGCAACAATTGTTTCTTCAGGGTTGATCATTCGTTTAACCCATAGTTCATACATAATATTAAGAAAACCTCGTTCCCCCCAACTCGGACGTTTGATTTTGTAGACAAGCCCAATTGCAAAGATAGAGACACAAATAACAAAAATGATAAACGCAAGAAGATCCAACAGCTCATTGGAACTCATAGGTACAACCTCAGTGTAAACAGTACGAAACAAATTTTGATTTATAAAATTCACTAACCAGATACTTATCTGATAGCTCCTTTAAGTGAAAAAACAAGAAAACATTTATACATGTGTCGTATTCACCTCGTGGAGATGAGGCGTACCGTTCATATCTGCTAGAATTGTCAAGAACCGGTAAAGCCAAGACTTCAGAAAAATAAATGTAAAATATGGGAGGAGTAAGATATGATAGTATTCATACCAATTATAGCTGGAATCATTGCACTTATCTGTGCAGGTTTTTTTATGTACCGAATAAATAAAGAAAGTTCAGGTACTGAAAAAATGCAAGACATCAGCAAAGCGATCCGAGAAGGAGCAATAGCCTTTTTAAATAGCGAGAATAAGGTTCTCGCAGTTTTTATCATATCAGTTATGATAATTCTAATTCTTGCATCATTGATTCCTGGAAGTACTATGCATTGGGGGACCGCACTCGCATTTGTACTTGGTGCTATTCTGTCTATGGCATCTGGCAATATTGGAATGAGAATTGCAACAAAAGCAAATGTCAAAACAGCTGAAGGAGCAAAACAAAATATAAACAAAGGATTATCAATCGCTTTTTCTAGTGGTGCGGTCATGGGATTGTTTGTTGTTGGTCTTGGAATATTAGGAATATGGGGAACGTACCTCTTTTTTATTGAGTTTCTAGGATATACACCTCTGCTTGTTACGAATATTCTTTTTGGATTCGGTTTTGGAGCATCATCGGTAGCTTTATTTGCACGTGTAGGTGGTGGCATCTACACCAAATCTGCTGATGTTGGAGCTGATCTTGTTGGCAAAGTTGAAGAAGGAATTCCAGAAGATGACCCTCGAAATCCTGCAGTGATTGCTGATCTTGTCGGTGATGATGTCGGCGATACCGCAGGCATGGGTGCCGATCTTTATGAATCCTATGTCGAAGCAATTATCGCTACCATGGCATTAGCAGCTATAGCTGGAGGTTTTGCCTTTATTAACTATGGAGAAAACGCGCTTCTTCTTCCACTTATCATCGCAAGTGTTGGTATCATTTCTTCTATTATCGGCATGTTCTTTGTTCGAACCGGCAAAAAGGCAAATGTCTATACAGCGCTCCGAAATGGATTAATCGTCAGCACAATTTTAGTTGGTATATTCGGTGGTATCGCAACATGGTTTTTATTACAGGGTCAATTGAATCCTTACTTTGCGATGCTTGCTGGTTTGATTGCCGGGTTTATTATCGGCTTAAGCACTGAGTATTTCACCTCCGAAAAACAGAAACCAGCAAGAACCATTGCTGAATCCGCTAAAACGGGCCCAGCTACAGTCATTATCCAAGGTATGGTAATCGGCATGATGAGTACAATTATACCTGTGATTTCTGTTGTTATTGCTATGATTCTTGCGTATTTCCTTGCAGATTTCTATGGTGTTGCCTTAGCTGCCGTAGGGATGCTTAGTGTCCTTGGTATTTCTCTTGCAACAGACTGCTATGGACCAGTTGCTGATAATGCAGCTGGTATCGCTGAGATGAGTGGCATGGGTCAAGAGGTAAGAGAACGCGCAGAATCTCTCGATGCAGTCGGCAATACAACCGCAGCTATGGGGAAAGGATTTGCAATTGGATCTGCCGCGATAACAGCACTTGCGTTAATTGCCACATTTATAGTTTCATTAAAAGTCTACTATTCAGAAGCACTCATTGGACAAATGCTATCGATTAGCAATCCGAACTTAGTTGCCGGTGTTTTTCTAGGTGCTATGCTTCCGTTTGTCTTTGTTGCATTAACTATGGGTGCTGTTGGAAAAACCGCATATAGCATGGTTGAAGAGGTTCGATATCAGTTTAAAACATTTAAATTACTAACCGATCCAAACAGTAAACCCGATTACAAACGCTGTGTAACGATCAGTACAAATCGAGCATTAAAAGCGATGATACTCCCAAGTGTCATGGCGGTTGTTTCTCCGATTATTATCGGAGTAGTTTTTGGACCTGCTGGTCTTGGGGGTCTGCTGCTCGGTTCAATTGCTGCAGGTTTCTTGCTTGCAGTTTTTCTTGCAAATGCTGGCGGTGCCTGGGACAACGCAAAAAAGTACATAGAAGCTGGTAACCTTGGAGGAAAAGGTTCAATACCTCATAAAGCAGCTGTAATTGGTGACACTGTTGGTGATCCTTGTAAAGATACCTCTGGACCGTCACTGAATATCCTAATTAAACTTATGTCAATTGTATCACTTGTCTTTCTTCCATTATTTGTTATCTTTGGATAGAAAATAGTTCATTGGAATACTTAGCAATAATACAATAACGGAAAGAGGCAAGTATATTTTTCTTTTCTATATTTTTTTTATATCACTCGATGAGATACAAGCAAAGAAAGTAGAAATGCAGGGAGAAGGGATTTGAACACCAAAATACATGTAAAATTAAACCGCTACTCCTAGTGAAACAAAAGAGCAGATTCATTAGTAAATAATCTACAGAATTCTTATGAAACTTCAATTTTCTTTATCAGGAACGACCTTGACTGTTATACCCTTTCTACTTCCAAATGCTAAAGCAGGAAGTAAATGAGAAACCATCTGCTCACAAGTACAAGGAAACATACGACCAGTAGAAATGGTCAGGCTCCATCCAACCTTATCTTTTTTAAACTTGTTGATACATTTCTTGCCTTTCATAATGTAAATCGTACACTCTTCATTCTTCATTTTAAGACACCTTCAATTGTGCAGTGCTCGTTACAAAATAAAATAAAACAACCAGGACTTATATCTTTTCATAAAATTATGCAGGGGAAGGGATTTGAACCCTCGGACTCCTGCGAGACAGGATGTCTCATCACGAACCTTTATCTTTTTTGATTAGATGATCTTAAGTCCTGCGCCGTTGGCCAGGCTTGGCTACCCCTGCATAGATAATTACAAAGAACATGCGGATGCCGGGATTCGAACCCGGGCAAGAGGCTTGGAGGGCCTCAATCATAACCACTAGATCACATCCGCAGAATTGAAAAGGTAAAATACGGTTATTGTTTTTGTAGTTTACTATAAAAACATCGCTTTTAGATTTTTTTCCAAAGGTAGGATAGCAATTGATCCTTGGTAAACGGTTTAGGTAATATATCATCATTTGAAGCAGTGTTAAAGCGAGACGATGGTTTTAACGAAAAATATGCTTTTTGTTCAGTTCCAGGAATAAAAGTATTTACTAAAATTAAATCAACCTTGTTTTCACTATTGCGATCCATATATTCCAATGCTTCTCGAGGAGTTTCGGCTGTTAGAACCTCAAAAGATTCAGTTTGCAAAAAAAATTTCATCTGGTCAATAACATTTTTTTCATCATCAACAATCATTATCGTTGGCATATAACTTCACATAGCAAAGATTATCAAATATGGTATCTTAATATTTTGCTGTACAGTAAGGTCAAAAGTTTTAAATGAACTTATATCATCCTATCCAGCATACTATGATTAATCGAACGCAAGCAATGATACTACTCAAAAAATATGTTAAAACCACAAATCTGATAAAACATTCGTTAGCAGTTGAAGCTATTTTAAAACGGACGGCTTGTTATCTTCGTGAAAATGAAGAACTTTGGGGGTTGACTGGTCTTCTCCATGATCTTGACTATGATCATACGAAAGATGCTCCACATACCCATGCATCAGTAACAGCAAATCTTGTACAAGATTTATTGCCTGAAGAAGCACTGCATGCAATTAAAGCACATAATTATCAATTTACTGAGCAAATACCAGAAACACAACTTGACAAAGCATTAATTGCAGCTGATGCTGTTTTAGGTTTGATCATCGCTACAGCATTAGTCATGCCGTCAAAAAAACTCAGAGAGGTCACCTTAAAAACCCTGATTAATAAATATAAAGATAAATCATTTGCTACAGGATGTAACCGAAAAAGAATAGAACTCTGTTTCGACTGTGGTATTGATCTTGAAATATTCCTAGAATTAAGTCTCAAAGCATTACAAAACATCTCAGAAGAACTTGGCATATAAAAACTAAAGCAAGAGTATTAATAGTCATTGCATATAATGATGAGGGATCTCATGGACAATTTTACCCACGAAGAAAATCAAGAAGAAACAACAGGAGAAGAATACATCCGCTTGCCATTACCCAGAAAACGCGATAACGAAATGTTTGCAATTGCTGAACGACTCATGGGCGGCTCACGCATTAATGTTATTTGCGAAGACGGAAAATCTCGACTGGCACGAATACCTGGAAAAATGAAACGAAAAGCACGAGTTCGAGTCGGTGATCTCCTCATTATAAAACCATGGTCAATCCAAGATGAAAAAGCAGACATCGTATTTCGATACAGCAGAACACAAGCAATTTCATTGAGTAGGCGAAAATTATTACCAGAGGAGATTAATGTCTTTTGAGTTTGACATTCATGATAAATGGTTGAAAAAACTAGATCAGCAAACACGAGAACTTCTCCAGAAATCCGGTTCCGATCGAAAAACACTTAGTGAAGTTTTTGATCGCCATACACTTCTGAACATTGGAAAACTTATTTCTGATCAAATTATTGAGTATGTTGATTTTCCGATATCCACCGGAAAAGAAGCAAATGTATTTAGAGCAGTAACGCCAAACCAAGAATTTGTTGCACTTAAAATTTATCGCACTTCAACACTGACCTTTAAACATATTATCCACTATATCGAAGGAGACCCACGATTCCGATTTACTACAAAAAATCGCCGGGGCATTATCTTAGAATGGGCAAAAAAAGAATTTAAAAATTTAGAACGAATGCATCAGGAGAAAATACGGGTACCGGTACCAATTAAACGTCTTGAAAATATTCTTGTCATGGAGTATATTGGTTCGTCTCAACAACCTGCACCCATGCTGAAAGATTACAAATTAAAATTCCCTCAGAGGATATTCAATAGTCTGACTTTGTCCATGAAGAGGTTGTATCAACATGCTGGTTTGGTTCATGCAGATCTAAGTCCGTACAATATACTTTTATATAAGGAGAAACCTGTGATAATCGATGTTGGACAAGCAGTGGTTCTAGAACATCCCTCTGCAGAAGATTTTTTAAAACGAGATATTCATAATATTGTTTCATATTTCAGAAAATACAAAATAACTGCCTCTGAAGAACAAATCCTGAAAAAAATACATAAACAGAAGGGAAAAGTATGAGATATTTACGAATTCCAAAAGAACGAATTGGTGTGCTAATTGGCCCAAATGGGGAAATAAAAAAACAAATCGAACAAAGGTCACAGACAAAAATCGAGATCGATTCAAATGAAGGAGAAATCTGTATCGACGACCACGAAACGCATGATCAACTTTCAATTTTAAAGGCAGAGGATGTCATAAAAGCAATCGGACGAGGATTTTCACCTGAACGTGCAATGCTTTTATTCCAAGAAGAAAACGAGTTTTTCCTTTTTGATATCTACGACTACGGTGGTAAAAAAGAAACCCATATTACTCGGTTAAAAAGCCGAATCATCGGCAGAGAAGGAAAAACAAAAAAAACCATTGAACAATTAACCGATGCTCAAATCTCCATTTATGGTCATACTGTTGCTGTAATATCTCATTTTGAAACAATGGATCTCGTAAAACGCGCCATAGACATGCTTCTCAGTGGTAGCGAACATCAAACTGTGTATCGTTTTCTTGAACGTGAAATGAAAAAACTCCGTTTAGGTTTAGTATAGTATATTTTCTTCTTTTATATTCTGTAGAATCCCGAAAGTTTAAATCGTTGTTTGCCATAGCCTTTCAGTTCGTGAAACCATGGAGGACGATCTTAGTTTACTTGGAGTTATACCCTCTGATCGGAAAAAATTAGAAAATATGGGTATTACGACCCTTGAACAATTAGCAATTATGTCAGCATCTTCCCTTGGTCTTGGTACCACAAAAGGGAATATGTTAATTCAACGGGCACGAAATATTCTTGCAAATAGAAATATCACAGATATCACAATTAAAAATGAAGATTTAATTGAAATAACAGTTAAAAGTACTGACCGCGCAGTGATTAAATCAGTGTTAAATGCCGTTGATGTTTATACGGTTGGTTGGGGGAGTACCGTATTAAAACTCGATGGATCTATTTTGAAACTTTCGAGGAAATCCCAAGGTTTTAATCTCATTCTGAGCAAAGCGGAAAGCCTGCAAGAAATTCTTGAGTCGAAAAAGAGTGATCTTCGGGAAAAAAACGGCATCTATCTTCCCGATGATGAACTAATCTCATTTGCTCAGAAACGAGGATTTAACGGTTTCTGGAAGAATATTTTTCAGGAGATTCATGGAAACGACATTATGAAAAAAGTTTTAACGGCAAGTATTTTTTCAACGTTTGAAGAACCGGTTCACAGTTTGATCATCGGCGAACCCGGAAGTAGCAAAACCATGGCAAAAGAAATCATCACAGAACAGTTCACGGGTGTAATAACTATCGGTGCGAATACCACACGTTCTGGGCTGGTTTGTAATTTGGGAACTGGTGACCTGGGAGCGTTGCCTCATGCTCATAAAAAACTTGTCTTGGTCGATGAATTTGATAAAATACCACACGACGATATCGAATATTGCTACGAATTATTATCCAATGGCAAATGTAGCATTCATTCAGCAAAATTTCATCAAACCATTGAAAGTGATTTTATCATGATTGCTTTTGCAAATCCAAAAACAAAGGTGTTTGGTAAAAAAGCTTTATCAGATATTGGTTTATCTCCACTTCTGATGAGTAGATGTGCGTTGATTGTAAAAGTTTCAAACATCAGTAAAGAAGATCGTTTTGATCTATTTAAAAAGAAATTCTATGGAAATGCTGAAGTTAAAGAAAAACATGACTATTATGACCAATGGGTGAAGCTTGCACGTGGTTTTCAACCACAGATTACAGCCTCTGAAAAATCTGTCGATCAATATCTCTCTGAGATGAATGAAATTGTAGAAAAGTATTATCATACAAGTTTACGACGAGATCTCCGTATGTCTGACTATATTCGTCGTATTCCTCTTGCAATTGCACGTGCTTCTTTTTCATCAGTTGATGATACGGTAATTAAAGAAGCAGGATCAATTTTAAAAGAATCAATCGAAACATGGACGTGAAGCGATGAAAAGTATCGATTTTTCTCTAATGATTAATCCTGAAGAAGTTTCTACGATTCTCCAAGAGTTCATTAAAACCTATGTGCATACCTCAGGATATGATGACGTAGTTCTTGGTCTATCAGGAGGGATTGATTCATCAGTGGTTGCTGTTTTATGCACGAAAGCACTTGGAAGAAATCATGTTCATGGAGTATTTATGCCGGATGAAACAACGCCACCTCAGGACAGAAAAGATCTCGAACTTCTTATTCAAACAGTAGGTATTTCGTGCACCGAGATCAACATTACTCCAATACTTCAATCTATTATGAAGGTTTATCCACAGAAAATAAACCAATTAACATTAGCAAATATAAAAACTCGTATCCGGATGGTATTGCTATTTACATTTGCCAACGAGAAAAGAAGTCTTGTCTGTGGTACGTCAAATAAATCAGAATTTTTAATAGGATATTTTACAAAATATGGAGATGGTGGTGTTGATCTCCAACCACTTGGAGATCTCTATAAAACTCAAGTTTTTCATCTGGCACAATACCTTAACATACCAGAACAGTTTCTCTCAAAACCTCCGTCAGCTGGATTATGGGCTGGACAAACAGATGAAAAAGAAATTGGATTATCCTATCAGATTCTTGATAAAATTTTATATGGTCTTGAACTAAAAATCGATGATGCTATAATTCAAAAAGAAGCAGGAGTTCAACAAAAAGATATTGACTACGTCAAAAATCGATGGAAAACTAGCCAACATAAACGACGGATGCCACTTATCCCAAAAATAGGGATACGGACACCAGGATTTGATTGGCGTTCATCAATTCAAAAAGAATAAAAAAGAACAAATCGATGCAAATCGATGATTTCTTTATCTGAAAGAAAACTTTTTCCCGGTTAACAACTCATATGCATCTTGATATTTCTGCTGAGTTACCTGAATTACTGAATCCGGAAGATGAGGTGGCGTTGAATCTTTATCATATCCTATCGAGAGAAGATAATCTCGAACGTATTGTTTATCAAAACTTGGCTGTGGTTTTCCAGGTTCATATGAATCTGCTGGCCAGAACCGAGAAGAATCCGGAGTAAGAATTTCATCTACAAGAATAATTTCATTATTAAGCACACCGAATTCAAATTTAGTATCAGCAATGATAATGCCTCGTTTTAACGCATAATCAGCAGCTGTTGAATATAATGCCAACGAATATTCTTTGAGTTTCGTAGCATTTTTTAATCCAATGATGTTCTTCATTTTTTCAAATGAAATATTAATATCATGACCTGAGGCTGCCTTAGTTGAAGGAGTAAATAAAGGCTCATCAAATTTATCTGATTCGCGTAAACCTTTTCTTAATTTTATACCACAAACTGTTCCATCCTGTTTATAAGAATTCCAGGCAGACCCAGAGATGTAACCTCGAACAATGCATTCAACAGGTAGAACTTTTGCTTTTTTTACTAGCATACTACGATATTTGAGAGATGTCTTATGTTCACGAAGTTTTGCAGGATATTTTTCTATATCTGCAGTAATAAAATGATTTGGGACAATATCTTGAGTAAACTCGAACCAAAATTTTGATAGTTGAGTTAAACATATTCCTTTTTTAGGGATTGGATCTGGAAGGACATGATCAAATGCTGAAATGCGATCAGTTGCCACAATGAGAAGTTTATTGTCAATCTCGTAGAGATCGCGAACTTTACCGCGATTAAGAATTTTAAAAGGCAATTCCGTTTGAACAACAGTCTGTACAACCATAGGCTGCCTCCTTTTTATCGAACCTGCGAACCGGGTTTAATTTTTTTATCAGTTTTAACAGTAATGTTTTTGATTTTAAGTGGCTTTCCGTTGTACACAATTTCGTCATTGTCATTTGTGGTCATCTGTATAGATTTGAAATCATCAAATTCTAAAACAGAGACTGGCTCATGGGGTATACCTTCAACAAGAATCTCAGCCCCAGGATATGCATCTCCTGGGTTAAGCAAAACAACAGTACCTATATCATCTCCTGCAGCAAGGAGCATTCCTTTTGATTCAATACCTCGAATTGTCGCAGGTTTCAGATTATTAACAATTACGATTTTTTTTCCCTGAAGTTCGTCTTTTGAATAATATGGTTTGATTCCAGCAACTATCGTCCTTTTTCCAAGTGGACCGATATCAATAGATAGGATGTAGAGTTTATCTGCCTTTGGATGATCTTGAACGTGCTCAATTTTTGCAACACGAAGATCAACCTTTGAAAACGGGTCGGTAGTTTCAACAATCATAGAAAGCTCCAATTTTTTGAAAACAGGAAGGGGTTTATCAATGTGTTTATTTTCTGGAAGTTCAGAAAAAGCATCATCCCAACGTGATATCGGCTTGGTAAAACCAATGCTGTTCCATATCGTATGAGAACCAAAAGGAAGGTACGGTGCTGTGAATACTGCTAATGCCTGAATGATTTTCAGACACACATATAAAACAGTATTGCAACGTTCTGTATCTTTTTTTACCAAGATCCATGGTTGGTTCTGATCAAAATAAACATTTCCATATTGTGCTAGATTCATTGCTGAACGGAGACCTTTTTTAAACATGCAGTGACTGATCGCATCGCTTACCTCTTGCGAGGTTTCCTGTATCTTTTTCAATGCTTCTTTGTCAGCACTTGTAAATGTTTCTGGTTTCCTGAGCACACCAAAGTTTTTGTTGATAAAAGTAAGTACCCTATGAACAAAATTTCCATACGTCCCTACAAGCTCATCATTATTTTTTGCTATAAAATCGTTCCATAACCAATTCGTATCTTTATTTTCAGGCATGTTAATTGAAAGATAATATCGAACGGCATCGGGATCGACTTTTTGTAGAATGTCTGGAACCCAAATTGCAATTTTTCTGCTTTTTGAAAACTGTTCTCCTTTGAGGAGAAGATATTCATTTGCTGGAATATCATACGGCAGATTCAAATGGTGATCATATCCCATAAGAATTGAAGGCCAGATAATTGAATGAAAGGGAATATTGTCTTTTGCCAGGAAATAATAATGTTTACAGTTGGTATTTTTCCACCACATTTCCCAGAGGTCTTTTTTTCCTTGAGCGCATGCCCATTCCTTGCTTGCTGAAAGATATCCAATGACCGCATCAAACCAAACGTATATTCTTTTTTCTTCAAAACCGGGTAACGGCACAGGAATCCCCCAGGTTATATCCCGGGTTATCGCTCGATCTTTCAGACCTCCTTTTAGCCAATTTTCAGTAAATCTTAAAACGTTTGCCCGCCAATGAGTGTTTCCTTGAATATACTGAAGAAGCGGTGATTCAAACTTACTTAAAGCAAAAAAGAAATGCTCAGTTGAACGAATAACTGGTGGTGTACCGCAGAGTTTACATTTCACCTGGTCAAGTTCGAAACATTCTAACAGTTTTCCACAGTGATCACACTGATCTCCCCGTGCCCCTTCTCTGTGACAACAAGGACAGATTCCTTCAATATAGCGATCAGGTAGAAAACGATGACAGCGTTCACAGTAATATGCTTGGATCGTACTTTTATAGATATACTTTTTAGTATACAAGATTGTAAATATCTCTTGAACAACCTGTTCATGGTTTTTGGTTGTAGTTCGGGTAAAAAGATCAAATGAAATTCCGAATTGCCGCATATTCTCCTTATGCTCTTGATGATAACGATCAACGATCTCCTGCGGTGTAGTTTTTTCGTTATCTGCTGTAATTGTAATTGGAGTCCCATGTTCATCGCTTCCTGAAACCATCAGGACATCATCACCTTTTAATCGATGAAATCGAGCAAATATATCAGCAGGTAGATAACATCCAGCGATATGTCCTAAGTGTAATGATCCATTTGCATAGGGCCATGCAACACCGATAAATATCTTGGAACTCATAGAGATCAAGCAGGAATAAGAAACGTTTCATTTAATTTTATCTATAAACGAGGGATCACGATCATCCAATCTACACAGCGTAAAGAAGGAGGCAATATCTTCCAAGTGCTATCACCCGTTGTGTAAATAACCATGTTGACAATTTCGAGCACAAGGTTTATATACAATACAATCTTGTATGATATGTATTCGAATTAAATCAACTTCATGAGAAATAGCACTGATTCATGGTGTTTTCTCATCTTGAGATTTACCTATGATTAAATTCCTTAAATCAAAAAATCTCCTGTACCATACATAGATGAGATAATAGATAAAAAACCTGCTTCGCCTACCATGATACTGGTAGACAAGTGCTATTTTTCAAAAGAAGGTTGATAAAAAGAAAACATAAGGTGAATAGATTATGGTAATAGATCCATCAACAACAAAATATCTAATTAAGGCTAAAATTCGAGCAGACGGAATTATTGAAAAATCTGATGTCGTCGGTGCTATTTTTGGTCAGACCGAAGGTCTTCTTGGCGACGAGCTTGATCTTCGTGAGCTTCAACGATCAGCGAGGGTTGGTAGAATAGAAGTCGACATTGAATCAAAAAATGGAAAAAGTGAAGGAATGATTACCTTACCAACATCCCTTGATAAAGTTGAAACAGTTATTCTTGCCGCTGCATTTGAAAGCATCGATCGAGTTGGTCCTTGTAAGGCAACCATTAAAGTTGATGAAGTTGAAGATGTTCGCGTATCCCGAAGGAAACAAGTCATCGAACGCGCAAAACAGTTACTCAACGAGATCATGGAAAAAAGTAAAACAGAAGGGGAAAGCATCTCTGATAATGTTCGACAATCAATTCAGATTGAAGAAATTACATCTTATGGTCAAGATCATTGCCCTGCTGGTCCGAACATTCAAGAAAGCGACGCGATCATTATCGTTGAAGGACGACGTGATGTATTGAATCTATTGAAATACGGGATAAAAAATGTTATCGCTGTCGGTGGGACCAATGTTCCAAAAACCGTTATTGATCTGACAAAAGAGAAAATTACCACGGTTTTTGTTGACGGTGATCGTGGCGGAGAACTTATTTTAAAGGAATTATTACAAGTAGCAGATGTTGATTTTATCGCTCGAGCACCTCAAACTCGAGAAGTCGAAGAAATTCCGCAGAAACTAATCATGAAAGCATTGAAAAATAAGATACCCCGTGAACAATACATGGATATGTATAACATCAAAATAGAACGAGATGATCTGAGACAGAACGGCGATGATCGACAGCAGAAATCAAAAAAAGAGTTATTCCAACAGAAGAAAAAAGAACGACGAGATGAACAAGAACAATTCCAAGAACAACCGCAAGAAAAACCACAACAACCACAACTTGAAGAAGAACCTCCTGAGATTACTCCAGAAAAACAAAAACATTATGAACAAATACTCAATGATATTTCAGGATCCCTGAAAGCAGTGTTATTCGATAGTAATGGGAATGAACTTCGAAAAATACCCGTGCGAGAACTCACCGATGAAATAAAAAAAGATGATCATGTTACCGCTGTTGTCTTTGATGGTATTATTACACAACGACTTCTTGATATTGCAAATAATAAAAATGTTCGCGAAATCGTAGGGATAAAACTTGGCAACGTAGTAAAATTACCCAAAGCGATAAAAGTTTTAACGAAGAACGATTTTCAGAAATAATACATTATTGCTTTCTTTTTTTTATTTTTTTGTCATATTGCTCATGTGCCGAGCAAAAATATAAAAACCGTTTATAGTATTATCACAATGGTGGGCGCGTACCAATGCAGAAAGACGAATTGATACAACTTCATACTTTTTTATATCAGATACGAACACAACTTGAACAACTTTGTGAAAATAACAATGGTGGATGTAAACCATCATCATATGAAAAACTTGAGATTACACCCTACCAGATCCACAAATCAAAACGAGAGCATAAACTTGCGGTTTTTACACTAAGTAAAGACATCGCGTCAATATTATCAAATAATACTCATGATCCAAGTCTTGAAAAAATCGCAAATCGTCTGGACCAGATGATGCTTCGTTTTATGACTGATAAAGAGAAATCAACGATGATTAATCCGTAACGGTAAAATCATTAAATATGCATCTTCATGGTTTTGATAAAAATTTTTTAAGGTACCTTGAATGATAAAGCCATGCTTTGTATAAAATCGAATAGCTGGAGTATTACTCGTTCGAACTTCAAGTTCAATGATGTTAATCTGATATAGTTCCATAGTTTCAACAAAATGGTAAAGCAATAACGACCCGATTTTTTTTCGTCGTTGGGAAGAAACAACAGCAAGCATGAGAATCCGAGCAGTCGTATGACTCGTTTTAACCCCAATGAGAAAACCAACAAGACCACCCTGATCTTCAGCAACTAGGAAACCCTGAGGAAATTGTTCATAAAAATGATTAAAAATAGCAGGATTATAGCGCTCTGGTAAATTCTCAGATGCTAGTCTAACTACCGTGACGATGTCTTCTGCGCAAACACGACGTATCAAAACCACAAAAGATACAGATACGCATCTGTTTTAAAGCATTAGCGGTATCTTTAAAAATAGTACATCAATAAAGGATGCAGCCAGAGGTGTTTCTTATCGTTATTGACGATATTATGATAACAAAAACAATCTTCAAACGTTTTTCAAAAGAATTTCAGGATTGTTTTGATGTTGATGTGGCGATTGCAGGTGCCGGCCCAGCAGGATTAACTGCAGCAAACTATCTTGCCAGTGCTGGAAAAAAAGTTGTTTTGTTTGAACGAAAATTATCTATCGGTGGTGGCATGTGGGGCGGCGGGATGACATTTCCAGTCATTGTCGTACAAAAAGAGTCGACATCTATTTTGACCAAAGCTCATATCAAATTTCATGACGAAGGAAATGGGTATTTCAGTGCTGATTCTATTGAAGCAGTTACCAAGTTATGTGCAACTGCAATTGACGCAGGTACACGGATTTTTACTGCAATTTCAGTTGAAGATGTGTTACTCCAAGGAAAAAAAGTCAATGGTTTTGTCATCAATTGGACTGCAGTTGAAATGGCAGGGCTTCATGTAGATCCTCTCACCATCAAAGCAAAGTATTGTATCGATGCCACCGGTCATGCTGCTGAGATATGTCGTATCGTTCGGCAAAAAGTCGGACCGTTAAATACACCCAGCGGTGATCTTGAAAAAGAACGATCTATGTGTGCTGAGATCGGCGAAAAAACCGTCGTTGAAAATACTAAAGAGGTGTATCCTGGTCTCATTGTTGCAGGTATGGGAGCAAATGCCGTATATGGTGCTCCCCGCATGGGTCCTATTTTTGGTGGTATGTTGCTTTCTGGGAAAAAAGCAGCTGAGATAATTTTAAAACAAATACAGTAAACAAAGAACATCAAAAAAAACGATGAAGGGGCTTCTTGAAAAGGGGATACTAGGAAGGTGGGATGGGAATCAATAGTGCTTTCAATAAGCAATGGAAAAATTTTGATGATTTTGAAAATCCTTCCTAGCTGGAGGTCTCATTACGAATACGACTTATGAATGTTGCTTGTAGTTAGATATGTAGTTAGGTATTCACCAAATGAACTACAAGATAAACCACTCTTTCTTATATCTGCTCCGATTACGAGAGATATTGGGAAAATAGGTAGATAAGAAGTACGACAATGGGTACGCATACGATTGTCGTCCAGGTTACAACGTGTGCAGTTGTTTTTTTATCTATGCCGTAGGGTACAAGAAACATATTTGTACTCGTCACCGGAAGAAATGAATTGATGAGAATCACAGAAAGCCATGCTCCAGAGATGATGTTCAAGATATACAGCGGGACAAAGATACATGCGATGATGCATGGTGTGATGACAACGGTTAAAAGAAATATCTTTCGAACCCAAATCATGTGCTCCCCGGAATCTGTGCTCTGGATTTTACCGAGTAATTTTTTTAGTTGATTGCGGGTGAGTTCAGAGGGATGAATCCCTGCTCCAACATAGTAGAGAGCTGCAGGTATTGTAATTGCAGTATACAACTGAAGATAGAGTCCTGCATCGCCTAAATTTTTTGTTGTAAGTCCTGTTGTTTGGTGGAGGAGTATTGCTAGGACGACAAAGCTCAGAAGATACCAGGGGTAGAGTTTCAGAAACCAGGGCAACGCTTTAATCGTTTTTAACTGCTGTTGTTGTTGATCCTGATGATGTTCACGTTTGTACCAGTTCGATAAGATATACGGGATAACTGCAAATAAGCCAATACCAACGAGTGCCATGTTAATTGCTGCTGGAACACTCCATTCGGAGATAGCAAGCATCGCTCCACCGATAAATGCTGAGCTTCGACCTTGATTGGTAAGCACGGTTTTTAAAAAAAGAGTTCGTGATGGCTCGTTAAGTTTTAATCGAGATGCAGTATATCGCGCATAGAGAAACGCAAGAACATACATAAAAATAAGAATACCTGCAACGATCCCAGTAAATGCGAGTTGTTGTGTTGTAAAAGGTGTGTTTAAAAAAATTCGAAACAGCAATATAGGAACGAAAAAATACAATAAAATGAGACCTACTTTTTTCATAATTGCGTCGATTCTTTCACGTGACGATATTTTTGCAAAAAGGATTGTTAGGAGAAAACCAATGAGAATCCATGGTAAGGTCCACAGCCCGGTTATTTTGTCGAGTACAGCTACAATAATTTCCTGCATAGTTTTTTCATCATCCTTTTTATGCCCAAAATGTTCTCTTTTTACACTCTTTCAATGACTCGTTTTGCTTTTCCGGTACTTCGAGGAATTGTTTTTGGTGCGATAGTCTTTACAGGAACATGGAGATTTAAAATTCTATAAATCTCCTGCTCAGCTTTCTTTTCTAAATCATCAAGATGCCCTTCACGATATCGTTCTTCAGTTGGTTCAATTTCAACGCTCAATGAATAGATATCGCCAGTTCGTGTCTTAACGATTTGATAATTATCACTCACTCCCGGAACCTGCATGAGTGCTGCTTCGATTTGTGAAGGAAAGACAATAACTCCTTTGATTTTCATCATGTCATCACTTCGCCCTTTGATTCGAGATTGTATCGGTAACGTCCGACCACAGTCGCATTCTTCTTCAGTAATTAACGCAAGGTCGCGTGTTCGAAATCGTAGTGCTGGAAATGCTTCTTTGGTTAATGTGGTAAAGACAAGTTCTCCTTCTTCATTTAAATCAAGTGTCTCACCAGTATTTGGATCAATAATCTCCGGGAGAAAATGATCAGCATTAATGTGCAGTTTTTTACAGGAACATTCGGAGACAACACCAGGACCGATAAGTTCCGTTAAGCCATAGTGTTCATGAGCTGTAATATTCCATCTTTTTTCGATGTTTTTCCGCATTTCATCACTCCATGCTTCAGCGCCAAAAAGACCCAGTCGAAGTTTAAAATCTGTTGCAGGATCAAGACCTTTTTCACTTGCAACTTCAGCGATATGAAGCGAGTACGATGGTGTACATGCAAGTGCTGTTGAGCCGAAATCCCGCATAACATCAATTTGCCGTTCGGTGTTTCCTGAACTAATGGTAATAACCATAGCTCCAATCTTTTGTGCACCTTTTTCAAAACCATGCGCACCTGTAAATAAACCATATCCATAGGCATTTTGCATAACATCCTTTTTTCGTAGCCCATTTGCATAGAGTGAACGCGCCATAACTTCAGCCCAAAGTTCAACATCATTCCTTGTATAGGGTCCTACAACTGGTTTTCCTGTTGTACCTGACGAGGCATGCACTTCAATGATATCATCAAGCGGTGTACAGACAAGACCAAATGGATAATAATTACGAAGATCTTGTTTTGTAAGAAATGGTATTTTTTCGATGTCTTGGAGCGTTTTAATATCAGAGGGTTTGACTTTGTGTTCATCGAATTTCTTTTTATAATAGATGTTTGTCGTATACACTCTTTTTACCAACGTTTTTAATCGTTGTAGTTGAAGTTGGTGCAGATCTTTGCTTGAGATTGCTTCGTTTTTTGGATCCCACATTGGCTCAGCCATACGTTTCTATCCTCCGGAAGAGTTAAGCATGAATATTATCATCACATATAATAGTTATGAAAAAGCATGATTTTTTAAACAGAAAAGAATATCTCCCTAAAAAAGTAAGGTCAAGAAAAGGCGATATCTATGAACGTAGTCGTGTGCGGCGCTGGTATGATGGGACGTGCAATTGCGTACGATCTCATTCACAAAACGTCCTGCAAATCACTTACTCTTGTCGATATTGATAGGAAAAATCTTTCAACAGCTCAAAAATTTTTTTCCCACACTGACGTTCACTGTCAGAAAGTTGACGTTTCTGATGTATCAAAGATGAAAAACATATTTAAGAAAGCAGATATCGCTATCTCCGCAGTTCCGTATTATCTCAATTATCGGTTGACAAAACTTGCATTACAAACACGATGTCACTTTGTTG
Organism: Candidatus Thermoplasmatota archaeon; assembly: GCA_038884455.1. Taxonomy (NCBI): domain Archaea; kingdom Methanobacteriati; phylum Thermoplasmatota; species Thermoplasmatota archaeon. The sequence continues at coordinate 24,774 of JAWABU010000020.1, forward strand.
ATCTTGGCGGTAATAACGATGTTGTCATGAAACAGAGAACGCTGAATGACCAAGCCAAAAAACAAGATGTAACTGTTATTCCTGATTGTGGTCTCGCTCCAGGATTAGTATCGATAATTACCCGTGACATCGTAGATGAACTAGATCGTGTTGACCGGGTTCATCTCAGGGTCGGTGGTCTTCCTGTTTCGCCCCAACCTCCTTTGAACTACCAGATTGTATTTTCACCGTATGGACTCATTAATGAATATTATGAAGATGCATTAATTCTAGATCATGGGGTTATTAGAAAAAAACCATCACTTTCTGAACTTGAAAATATCATGTTTCCAGCACCTTTTGGAAAGATGGAAGCCTTTCTGACGAGTGGAGGATGTTCAACACTCCCCTATACCTTTCAGGATAGAATTGGATATCTCGACTATAAAACAATCCGGTATCCTGGTCATTGTGAACAGATGCAAACGCTTTTTCACCTTGGATTTGCTGATCCGAAAAAACAAAAAATCGCAGGATGTATGATCGCACCACGAGAAGTTCTCGTAACACTCCTGCAACAACATGTCCCGACACAGGGCAAAGACGTCGTACTGCTCTACGTCTTAGGAAACGGAGAAAAACAAGGAAAAAACATAACGATGACGTATACAATGATTGATTACGCTGATGAGACTACAGAATTTAGTGCCATGATGCGGACCACTGGTTTTCCTGCCGCAATAACCGCTCAGATGATCATGGAAGGAATGATCTCTGAACGTGGGGTTTTTTGTTCAGAAGAAAACATTCCGTCAAAACCATTTTTTTCGCTCCTTGCAGAACGCGGACTACATCTTGAAAAAAAACTGATATAGGATGACTTTCATCATGAATGCAGGGAAAATATTTTTAGCAGGAAAAGAAAAAGCAGTACAAGATCTTGCTAAAGCAACAGATGCTTGCGAAGTTGACGACGAAATTCTTTCACTAGTAACATTAATTAATCAATCTGATTCATACTACACGTCGAGTAGTTGTGCTGGTCGAATACTAATAATTGAACTCCCAAAACTTGGTGATAAACGAAACGCTGTTTTTCTTGGACGATGGCATCACCCTATAACCACTGATGAAATAAAAAATGCATTGAAAAATCAACAGAGGGCAATGGTATGGCTTCTTGCCCAAGCACCGATCATTCATGTCACTTGTCGTTCTCTAGAAACCGCAGAAAAACTTGTGAAATGCGCAAATAGTTGCGGTTTTAAAAATTCCTCAATTCGAAGTGTTTCGAAAAGAATCGTTGTTGAACTAGCAAGTACTGAACGATTAGACACCCCACTTTGTTATCAGGGAAATATTTTATATTCAGAAGAACAACTTGAGCTAGTAGTTGAAATTGCAAATCAAATTATTTATCGAGCTAGAGAGAAGATTAATCGCTTGGAAAAAAAAATACGAGATTTATAATAAAATCATTTTTATTGGAAACAGTAAAAAACGACAAAAAATTTATATATTAATGAAGATATTCGAACTTTGGGGAAAAAACTTATGAAGGTTTCAAGAAGAAAGATTATAGGCATGTTTATGTGTATGCTGATGCTAGCCACAATACCGATGGTTGCAGCTGTTGAAATAAAAACAACAACTCCTCCTGAAGAGGGAACAACTGATATTGGATCAACGTTTATCAGAGGTATTATAACTAGACCGCGACTTGTAAACGGTGGACATCATATCCAGTTTAGAGCAATTTATGTCCATTATCGAACCAGAAGTATCGGCGAAACACAATATGGTACCCTCCGATTGTTCCAGAAATTAGTTTTAAACAACGATTTTATTGGTTTTGTCGGCAAACACTATGTATTTGCCAGATTTGATGGAAAACTAGATGTTTAAACATTAAAAAGTGCAAACAAGCACTTTTTTCTTCTCATTTTTCTTTTTTGAACAATCTTCCATGATTTTGTTTGACCATGCCTTGGATCGGCGGACAAAATATCTTCTGTCACTCCTTTTTCTTCCTAAATTGTGAGTTGAGAAAGGGTTTATGCTGTTTACAACATCTGGCAATCCAATAAGCTCATGGAGAAGAGTTTTTTGTTTATTATGATTATTGTATTTTATCAGCAATTGCTTGAGCTACTTCCAGAGTAGTATTCTTCCCACCCATATCATAGGTTCGATATTTTCCTTCTAGAATAACATCAGCAACTGCTTGCTCAACTTTCTTGGCATGTTTTTTTTCACCAAGCCACTCAAGCATTAATTTCACCGATAGAATCATAGCAATTGGATTTACCTTATACTGTCCAGCATATTTTGGTGCAGAACCATGGGTAGGTTCAAACACTGCATACTCATCTCCGATGTTGCCACTTGAAGCAAAACCAAGTCCTCCAACAAGCTGTGCTGCAAGGTCAGAGATAATATCTCCAAACATATTTGATGCAACCAATACATCGTAGTCATGTGGATTTTTGATAAGCCACATACAGATTGCGTCAATGTTAGCCTCTTTAAATTCAATCGAAGGATACTCTTGTGCGATTTTCCGAGCTTCCTCAAGAATCAAACCACTTGTCTGTCGTAAAACATTAGGTTTTTCTACAAGAGTAACCGACTTTCGTTTGTTTTTCTGTGCATATTCAAAAGCCTGACGGACAATATTCTGTGATGCTTTTTTTGTATTAATTCTACAGGAGATCGCAATATCTTCAAGCGGGATATGTTCAAACTTTTTCATATTTTTGTTGATCATTAATGCATCAAAAACAGATTTTGGAACCGGCCGAAATTCAACGCCTGCATAAAGATCCTCGGTGTTTTCACGAAAAACGACAAGATCAATACCATCTTTATAATTTAAGGGGTTTCCTGCATATGCTTTGCACGGTCGTAGATTTGTATGCAAGTTAAATTCTTGTCGAAGACGAACAATTGGACTGGTATAGGTCAAACCCTTATTTTGTAACGACGGATGCAACTCCTTTTGTGCATCAGAAGCAGGTTTCGACGTAATAGCACCAAATAAACAACAATCGGTTTCTCGTAAAAGTTGTAAGGTTCGATCAGGAAGCGCATTACCTTCTTTTTTCCAGAATTCCCAACCGATGTCACCAAGGAGATATTCAGCATTCAAATCTATTGCGTCAAGGACTAACCGGGCTGCGTCTATAACATCTTTTCCAACACCGTCCCCCGGCAGAACTGCGATATGATACTTTGACATAAAGGGATAAATATTTTGTAGTTTTTAAAGGTTATTTTCGTCTCAGTTCACCAAGAGTTGTTACACGTTCAGCAAACGCATTATGCTTATGAATTGATTCAAAGCTTTCGCTCCGAGCGATAACGAGAACATCATCAGGAAGATCACCATAGCGTTTGAGAACATAAGACAAAATATCTCGTACAACATCTTCCACAAATTTTGGTCGCTCATGAGCATAAACAACCAACTCCGCTTCCTCTTTTCTTTTCAAAATGCTATATGTCGGTGAACTAAATGATTGTTCAACAATCTTTATCAAATCATCGGCATCAACAGTACCTACATTCTGAGGCACTTGCATAATTAATGTACCAAGATTGCGTTGATTATGAGTTGGCGCAATTTTTTTTGTATTGTTTTTATGAATTTTTTGTACAACCTCCATGGCACACGGGCATGCCGTCATACCAATAACTTTAACCCCAATAAGTTTCGTGAGTTCACCAGTGTTCCGCACCTGCGCTTCGGCAACTAGTTTATATGGTTCAGCACCAGTTTTACCATTAGGATACATCACATCAAGGAAATAATCTGCCTCTGCTCGAATTTCAGCATAGGTAGCATAACCATGTTTTTCAAGAAGTCGTTGCGCTATGGTTGCACAAAACGTTTCAAGATCAGAAACCGGCTGTTTGATGTTTTGATCAATAATCTCTGCAACGATTTCGAGATTTCGAGACATATGGCTACCTTTTTGTGTGGCAGGAAGATCAACAAAAAGATCCATGGTTACCGTCAAAGGCAACGTTGTTTTCTTATTTGGTCTCTGGATATGAACGAGTTTTTTAACGCCAGTAACACCAACTCGAGTAAGTTTAAACTGAGATGTGGTTAATCTGGATTGAACATCAGGTAAATCGACCGGTTGCATAGGGAACACCTTTTATGCGTCAATAAAAAAGGTAGTCTAAATAGATTGCTCTGTAACTCAGTTTTTGCCAAAAAGTAAAATAAACCCTTAATTATTGTGGTGGTGCCATTTTATGCCGCTGTAGCATAGCCTGGTTGCGCGATTCCTTGGTAAGGAATAGGTCGAGGGTTCAAATCCCTCCAGCGGCTTCCGAAACATTGGCTCCGCTGTTGTATATCCTTGAAACAATAATGTTTGACTCAACAACAGTATTTAAAGAGAGACTCTTAGGATCTAATAGCAGTAATCTATCATTAATTTAATGTAGTATTTGGTATTTTAATTTTTTTTGATCAAATGCTTTTTTTATGGTTTTTATTTGTTCTTCACCTAATGTTTGTAAAGTAATAGAAATTTTTACATAACCAACTGGTACCGATGTTGTACCTCTATTATGAGAAATCGATTGAACATTTGCACCAAGATTCGCTAATACCGTAAGAATATCTCTGAGAAATTTTGGTTTATCATTGACAATAATTGATATTTTAACTAAAAGTTTATTTTTCATCATTCCCTGTTCAATAATTTGCGTAAGAAGGGACAAATTGATATTTCCCCCGCTTATTAATGCAACGATGTTTTTTCCAGGAAATGACACTTTTTTACTAAGAATTGCAGCAAGTGACGTTGCTCCAGCTGGTTCAACAACCAATTTTGCTCTCTGCAACAATAAATAAAGAGCATCAGCAATTTCTTCATCAGTAACTGTTACAACCTTATCAACATACTTTTTTGCTAATTCAAATGTAATATCACCTGGTGTTTTCACTGCTATCCCATCAGCAATTGTATCCATTCTTTTAAGATGGTCGATTTTGTTTTTTGCTAAAGATTGTTTCATCGACTGAGCACCTTCAGCCTCGACACCAATAATTTTTACGTTGTCCCTCAACGATTTTAACGCTACAGCAATACCAGATATTAACCCTCCACCACCAACAGGGATAACCGTTGCATCAATTTTTTGTAGATCCTCAGCAACTTCTATTCCTATGGTACCTTGTCCTGCGATGACATATTCATCATTAAAGGCAGGGATTAATACCTTGTTATTTTTTGTTGCATATTCTTTTGCAACCTCATAAGCATCATCATAGGTCTTCCCCTCAAGAACGACGTTAGCTCCATATGATTTTGTAGCAAGAATCTTTGTTGGTGGAGTATAAATCGGCATGAAAACAGTGCTTTTCACATGTAAGAGAGCAGAAGCGTAGGCTACACCCTGTGCATGATTCCCCGCTGAAGCACATACCACGCCTCTCTTTTTTTCTTTTTCCGTTAAATGATAAATTTTGTTATATGCTCCTCGTATTTTAAAAGATCCTGTTGTTTGGAGGTTTTCAAGCTTAAGATACACATTTTCTTTTGTTAATTGCGAAAAAGTTTTTGATTTTTCAAGAGGCGTATGTCGTACTATCGGTTTAAGAATTTCATATGCATCTGATATCTCTTCTAACGTCAACATATAATGATACTCCTACAGGAGTAGATGCAAAAATTCTTTTATGCTCATCCCTTCATATAAACCCATTTTTTTCGCATTTTCTGATACTTCAACGATCGTCGAATTAAGTGCATCTTCAAAATTCTTAACTCCAGTTATTTTTCCAGCGATATCACCAAGTTTATCCGCCGTGCACATATCAAGATAACCACACATTACATATCCCTTTTTAGCTTGTAAAATGATCAGTGGTGCATTGTTGAGCTTAATTAAAAATCCAAGCACCTCTCCAGTTCCTATGCTAATTTTCTTTGTTCTCATATTTTCATCACATCACCTATCATCTATGAATCAAGCTATAGTTGTTACTTTAGATAGAACGTATTTTTTCTTGATCTAAAGTTCCAACGTGACATTGACATTATTAATTATTTTTATCAAGAATTATCGTTTGAGTTGGAAATGCAAATTCAATACCTTCTTTTTCAAAAGCAGCTTTGATTCCCATATTTATTTTATGCTGTGTATCCATATACTTGACATAATCTGAGGTGTTAACAAAGTACACAATTTCAAAATTCAAACTATACGGTCCATATTCTTTAAAATGGATTCGATCAACAGTAGTCAATTCACATTGTAAAATAATGTTTCTTATGATATCAGGTATTTTTTCTAATTTTGATAATGGCGTATCATACGTTACACCGATAGAAAAGAGTACACGACGTCTTTGTAATTTTTTAAAATTTCGGATACTTTTATCAAGAATCGTTCGATTTGACATAACTAGCTCTTCACCCTGAAGGAGCTGAATACGAGTTGATTTCATACTAATGTGGGTAACCGTTCCTGCGTATTCACCTACAATGATGAAATCACCGATTTCGAAAGGATGATCAAAATAGATTGAAAACGCACTAAAAGCATCGCCCAGCACACTTTGTAACGCAAAAGCAATAGCAATGCCACCAACGCCAAGACCAACAACCGCTCCAGATAAATCAATTTTCCCAACATACAGGATCGTAAGAAATGCAAAGATGTACACAAGTGCGTGGAGAAATTTACGGAATACTACTAATATATTAACACTAACTGGTTTGTCGGCAGTTTTCGATTTCCGTTCAACATACCATGCAAGAAGAACATTAATAACACGGGTAATAATATATGCGATAAGGAATATTTCAGCAGCAAGAAAAATAAAAGTAGTATACGTCAAATAAACGTCGAGCACAGTGAGCTGATCCACTGCAGTCCATGAACCTATGAGGATAACCAGAAAATAGACGGGGCGTTTCACATTTTTGATGATTTCATCATCGAGTGTCGTTTTTGTTTTTTTCGCCCATCGTGAAAAATAATGTTCAAAGACATGATATACAATCCAACCAAAAACCAATGCAATTGCAAACAGAAGAAACGCTGCAAAACCTTGGCCAACAACAGGATCTACAATAATATTGTTTTCTCTAAAAATTTGATTGATTTGTTCACCAAGATTCACTGTCACATTCATTAAAATCAAACACCATATAGGGTATTGTGGTTTTTTAATTTTTAGTTTTTGATTTTGAAAATTCAATCGATGCATGCGACATTGGGACAGAATTAATCCGGGCGTATTCTTGTGATAAAAATATTGTGAAAGAATGCGGTAGAAAATAATGCTATTTCTCGTCGATCTTCTCGTTTCTGTCTCACCAGACCGCCAAAACGTCT
>JAWABU010000021.1 GCA_038884455.1 Candidatus Thermoplasmatota archaeon
GAAAAAATCTGTAAAAAAGCTTGTTGAATTATGATTTTTTCTGTTTGCTGTGCGTGATTCTCACAGCAAAATGAGACGTTATGCTGAATTTATGGATTCATTTCGGGATGTAGCCTATCTTTGAAAAAGGTTTTTATATAGGCCCTCTATTCCAGCTCTTACATTCCATACGGGAATTCAATCGATGAAAGCCATAAATGGAGGCTACAAAAACATGCCGATATATGTACGGTTTCAAGTACCCAAAGAAATGCAGGATTTAGCCTATGAACTTGTTGAAAAGGCTCGAGATCATGGAAAACTAGGTAAAGGTGCCAATGAAACAACAAAACATGTTGAACGAGGGCAGGCAAAACTTGTTGTGATGGCCGAGGATGTTACTCCTGAGGAAATCCTTGCGCATATGCCGATTCTCTGTGAAGAAAAAAATATTTCATATACCTATGTTCCTAGTAAAGAAGAACTCGGAACTGCAGCAGGGCTCAGCACCGCAACATCAGCAGTTGCTATTATTAATACCGGAAAAGAAAAAGAAGCTTTAGAAGGATATATTCAAAAACTTCAAGGTATAAAGAAACAGGGTTAAATCTATGATCGAAGGAACACCATGTGAGGTTGTTGAAATTATCGACCGGACCGGTATGGCTGGTGAAGCCTCTCAAGTAAAGGTCCGTGTTCTTGATGGGCGCGATAAAGGGAAAATCATCACTAGAAATGTGATGGGACCGGTTCGACTTGGTGATATTCTAATGCTCAGTGAAACACAACGAGAAGCAAAGAAACTCGGTGGACCACGTTAGATCGTATGAGGATACGCTATGGTTGAGAAAAAAGTTTGTTCATTTTGCGGTACCGATATCGAACCAGGTACAGGTAAAATGTTTGTTCGAAAAGATGGTTCTGTTCTCTATTTTTGTAAAAGCAAATGTCAAAAAAATATGTTACATCTGGATAGAATTCCTCGCCGGACCCTATGGACCAAGTACCATACAAAAGAATAAGCTTAAAAATTAAATAGGATTGCGATACACATGGAGATATCGCTGCCCTATGGGAAAAGGTATTTGTCGGTCGATGTTCCCGATAGTAATCTTATTGAGGTTGTTCTTCCCCGAGAGTTTATTTCCCCAGAAAAACCTGAAATAATTGTACAACAAGCGGTTCTTCATCCTGTGGGGACCCAACGTCTCTCAGAACTTTCAGAACCTGGTGATACCGTCGCAGTGGTTGTTGATGATTATACTCGACCTTGTCCAACACACTATCTACTCCCGCCGATTCTTGAGGAACTCCATGATGCCGGGGTTGATGATGCCGATGTAACTATTATTGTTGCCTGTGGAACCCACCAGCCCCCCTCTTTTGAACAGATAAAACAGATTGTTGGTGATAAAGTCTCACGAAATTATCGTGTTACGTCAAATGATGTCACCCACGGAGAATATGTTTCTGTTGGTATGTCAAAACGCGGCAATAACATAGAACTGTTACAGGATTATGTTATGTCTGATATCAAGGTTCTTCTTGGTGATATTGAATATCATTATTTTGCAGGATATGGAGGAACACGGAAGAGCATTCTTCCTGGCCTTGCGTCACGACAGACCATCCAACGAAATCATAGTATGATGTTTGAACCATATGCTTGTATGGGTGTTTTACGAGAAAATCCAATTCATCAAGAAATGATTGAAGCAATGCATCTCGGTGGTTGTGATTTTGCATTAAACGTTGTGCAAAATTCACAACATAAAATTGTTGGAGCGTGGGCAGGTAAACCAGAACTTGTCATGGATCTTGGTGTAAAATTAGTTGATAGTATGTATCATCGGCAGATCCAAGAACAACCAGATATTATAATCACAGCGGCAAATGGACATCCGCATGATATTAATTTGTATCAAGCCATGAAAGCAATGTATACAGCTTGTCAGATTATTCACAAGAACGGCGTTGTTATTCTTGTTGCCGAATGTCCTCAAGGAATCGGAAGTACTCTTTATGAAGATTGGATGAAACGATATCGTACGTCAGATGAGATTCGACAAGCTTTAGAAAGCCAGTTCATTCTTGGTGCTCATAAAGCGTATTACCATAGAAAAGCCATAGAGAACCATCAGGTTTTTTTTGTATCATCTATGGACCCTGCAGTAGTAAAAAATCTTTTTTCATTTGATCCAGTAACAAACCTCGACGAGGCGCTTCGAAGAGCATTTGAGGTAAAAGGTAAGGACGCTCGTGTTCTTGTGGTTCCTCAAGGGACAACCTCGTTTCTTGGAAAAAAATGTACTGATCATTAGATTTTTCTCTTATCGTTATATCAAATAGTTCATCTGTTACACAATACCTTATTTTTCGTTCATTTGTATATATATTTAGTTATATAATATAGTGATACGCTGCTTTAATATCATAACGTTTATATAGTGATCTCCTCTATATACACATAGAAAAATAAAAAAAGATTTTTGGGGGATACCATGAAAAAAAACATTCTTGTTATTTCTATATGTTGCATCTTGTTCATACCTCTTGTACCATTACAAGCTCAGCCGTACAACAAAGACAGCTACCCTTCAGATGGAACACATTGGCCGATGTTTCGGTATAATCCAGAGCATTTAGGATATACCTCTGCACAGGGACCACAGACAAATCGGACACTCTGGACGTATACTACAGGTGGTGCTGTTCGATCTTCTGCAGCGATATATACTAATCGCGTGTATGTTGGTTCGTATGATGGCAAACTGTATTGTTTTCATATTGATACCGGAGAAAAAATGTGGGAAACACTGATCAGTACTTTAGCTATTTTTTCTTCACCAGCTGTAGCTTTTGGGTCTGTGTATATAGGAGCATTTGATAACGTTGTGTATTCGCTTAATGCTGAAACTGGAGCGATCCAATGGAGTTTTCCAACTGATGGTCCTGTTGTCTCCTCGCCATGTATAGCTGAGGGATATCTCTATGTCGGATCATCTGATGATTATCTGTATTGTTTTGATGCAGATCCTTCCGATGGAATTGATGAGGGTAGTGCTGATCCAGCAGGTTCATCGTATGATTTAATATGGAGAATAAAAACTGGTGACGATGTCCGTTCATCTCCAGCGGTTGCTCAGAATAAGGTTTACGTTGGTTCATTTGATGGGAATGTCTATTGCGTCAATGCAATTACCGGAGCACTGGTGTGGAATGTTTCGTTAACAGATGACTGGATTTTTGGTTCGCCGTCTGTTTTCGACACAAAAGTGTACGTTGGAACCTATGATGGGAACCTCTCATGTTTGGATGCGTATACTGGTAGTGAACTCTGGCGTCTTAAAATAAATACCAAAGAAGTTATCTCAAGTTCGCCTGCTATTGCCGATGGAAGACTCTACATTGGAACCGTCTATAGCGATACAGGAAGGCTTTATTGTATTGATATTCAAACTCATTTAGAACTGTGGAATTATAGTACAGGACCAATTAAATCATCACCTGCAGTATCCAATGGAAAGGTCTATGTCGGGTCAGATGATAAATACGTCTATTGTTTTGATGCGGTGAACGGAACATGTATCTGGAGCTATTTAACGAACGGTTCGATCTGGTCGTCACCTTCGATTGCTGATGGAAAACTCGTCGTTGGAACTGATGGAAAAACCCTATATGTTTTTGAAGATGAAGATACTAATTCTCCTCCAGATGTACCCCAGATTATTTCAGGGCCTCATGCAGCTGGACCAATGATACCTCTAACTTTTACTATTGTTACAGATGATCCGGATGGTGATCAGGTTTACTATAAAATTGACTGGGGTGATGGAAACATCAGTGATTGGCTTGGTCCATTTGATCAAAATATGCCTATTACGATAAATCATACCTGGTATGAACAAGGAGACTATGCATTAAAACTTACAGCGAAAGATACGTATTCAGATGAGGAGAGTGGTTGGTCAGATGCGTACCAGTTGAGCATCGCACCGCAACTTGATATCAGCAATATCAAATCAGGCTTTATTTACCTTCGATTAGAATCATGTAACAAATCATATGCCTACATCTATCTTCTCGATACTCTCGGAGCATCTGTGGTAATCAGTAATGATCTTCTCAGGGTCCAATTAACAGCAACTGATGTTGTTCAATCAGTAAAATTTGTTGCTTACAATCCACTTTGGGATGAGAATTTAACACTCTTTGATAACACCAGCAGTGATGGTTTCTTCCAGGATCTTGAAATACCGTCAGGGCTCTGGGAACTAACAACTTACGCGTATGACAGTAATGGAAATTTGATTGATGCTGCTACCGTTGATTATGTTATTTTTATCATTGTAAATGCTGCTTCTCAACAAGTACGACAATCTGTGAACACCTTTATGAAGCAACGTGTACACCGCCTTCTCCATCGATAATTTTTTTTTCTTCCATCATTTTAAATACTATTTCTCCGATCAAGGATATAGTCAAGGAGGTTTGTCTGTGGTAGGATTCGAACAAAAAATCATACCAATTGAAAAACCCGATGAAATAAACTTCATCTTGGGGCAAACACATTTTATTAAATCCGTTGAGGATATCTATGAGGCAATCGTCAATTCGGTTCCTCAGGCAAAGTTCGGTGTTGCATTTTGTGAGGCAAGTGGATCTTGCAAAATACGGAGTGAAGGAAACGATGAAACGTTGAAAAAACTTGCTGAAAAAAATGCACAAAATATTGGAGCAGGACATTCGTTCATCATTTTCATCAAGGATTGTTATCCTATCAACATTCTTAATGCTCTGAAAAATCTTTCAGAGGTGTGCTCAATTTTTTGTGCTACAGCAAATCCAACAAAAGTGGTAATTGCTGAAACCACGCAAGGTGCTGAACGGGGACGAGGTATTTTGGGTGTTATCGATGGTTTCGTACCTAAAGGTATTGAAAACCAAGAAGAAAAGACCTGGCGAAAAAAATTTTTACGAGATATTAAATACAAACTTTAGTTTTGATGGCCGTACTGTCCGATTAAAGGAACGAAAACGCATCCGCCAAGATTCTTCGAAGTTATTTTTTCTTTTTTCTTTTCGATAAGGGTTAAGACACAGTACAAATCACCAATCGGAAGAAGGAGTTTACCGTTTTCTTTTAATTGACTAACAAGTGGCGGGGGAATATCTGGTGATGCACAGGTTACATAGATACGATCATACGGTTGATATTTTTCTAATCCGAGTGAACCATCACCATGGACAATGGTAATATTATGAATCTTAGTTTTTCTCACATTTTCTTCTGCTTTTTCAGCTAATTTAGCGATACGTTCCACCGTATACACATGACCTTTTTCTCCAACTATGTGTCCTACGATAGCAGCATGGTATCCTGAACCAGTACCAATTTCAAGTATCTTTTGACCTTTGTCTAAATCAAGGGCTTCACACATCAAAGCAACCATATGCGGTGCTGAAATCGTTTGCCCGCTTCCAATATCAAGCGGTGTGTCGATATATGCCTGATGGCGAAGATGTTCTGGAACAAAGCATTCCCGAGCTATTGTTAAAAAAGCTTTTTTTACCGGTTCACTTCGAATATAGCCTTCGGTGCATAATCTACTGACCATAACTTTTCTTTTTTCTTCAAACATGTTTCCATGCGCAAAAGATTATTGAATTCAAAATATATATGAACTTCTATCCGTTTTCTTTTTATAGAAAAACCTGTTTCTAGATAAAAAGTGAATACTCTATGCCTATGCAGAAAAGAGCAGTAATTGCCCTTGGCGGAAATGCACTGATCAAAAAAGGACAAAAAGGAACTATTTACGAACAATTTGCAAACACTCGAGAAAGCTGTAAAGCTATTGTGAACATGATTCACGCAGGTTGGGATGTCGCGATCACGCATGGTAATGGACCACAGGTTGGTGCAATTTTTCTTCAAAATGAAGCTGCAAAACATATTACACCGGCTATGCCTCTTGGGATATGTGTAGCTGAAAGTGAGGGGTTAATCGGCTATATGATCCAACAATGCCTTTCAAACGCGTTACGGAAGAATCGTATCGAAAAACCAGTTATCGCATTAATTACACAGGTTCTGGTTGATCGAGATGACCCTTCTCTTTTGAATCCGACAAAACCAATAGGACCATATTATACCGAGGAAGAAGCCAAGCAGATGATCCGTGATGGATATACGATGACCAAACTTCCACGAGGATGGAGGATGCTTGCCCCTTCACCAGATCCAAAAAAAATTGTTGAAGGCGACGTTATCAAAAAACTTCTTGACGATGGTATTATCGTGATAGCATCTGGAGGAGGTGGCATGCCCGTTATTGAAAAACAAGGCTGGGGTCTTGATGGTCTTGAAGCAGTTGTCGATAAGGATCTTGCTGCAGAGCGACTCGCAGAGGCAGTCAATGCAGAACTACTTATGATACTGACCGATGTTGAACAGGTCTATATTCGATATGGAACCAAAGAACAGCAACCTCTTCAGAACGCAACGTTGTCAGAGATTAAACAGTACTATGAACAAGGAGAATTTCCTCCGGGTAATATGGGACCAAAAATACTTGCAGCAATCCGCTTTCTTGAGTACGGTGGAAAAAAAGTCATTATTAGTAATATCGAAAAAGGCTGGGAAGCATTACAGGGGAAAACCGGGACGACGATAGTCTAACAGAGGAAAAATCATCAATTGAACGTTTTTTTTATAAACATCATACGTATTACCTTAGAATGCAGTTCTATGGATTCTTCACTTGATCAGCAAATCAAAGCTATTGAAGAAGAGATTTTCAAAACACAGAAAAATAAAGCTACTGAACATCATATCGGAAAACTTAAAGCAAAAATGGCTCGTCTTAAAGAGGAGGCAGAACGGAGAAAAAGTTCTGGAGCAAAAGGAAAAGGCTTTTCATTGAAGAAATCAGGAGATGCAACAGTTGGAATCGTTGGGTTTCCAAGCGTTGGAAAAAGTACACTTCTCAATCAGCTTACTGAGGCAACTAGTAAAGTGGGAGATTATGACTTTACTACTCTTGAGGCAATCCCTGGTATGATGAAATATCAAGGAGCAGAAATTCAGCTTTTAGATCTCCCCGGGTTGATTGTTGGCGCGGCACAGGGAAAGGGACGAGGTCGTGAGGTGATTTCTGCAATTCGAAATGTAGATTTAGTCTTATTTCTCCTTGATCCCTGGCATCTTGAACAGGTTGAACTCATTGAAAAAGAACTCTATGCTGCTGGTCTCCGGTTAAATCAGAAACCTCCTGATGTTATCATTACAAAAAAAGCATACGGTGGTATCACTCTTCATATGACGACCGCAGTAACACACATGAGCGAAGCAACAATTCGTTCTATTATCTCAGAATTTGTCATAAATGCTGATATAACTATTCGAGAAGATGTAACCGAGGATCGACTGATTGATGCGTTTGCACAGAATCGAGTATATGTACCTGCATTAATTGTTGTTAATAAAAAAGATATTGTTGATCAAGAAACGTTATCTAAAACTCTCCAGGAACTCGAAAAAAAAGGATGGAAAACACATGCGATATCAGCGAAAACTGGTGATGGTTTACCTGAACTTCAAGAACTGATTTTTCAGTATTTAAATCTCATCCGAGTGTATATGAAGCCAGTCGGGAAAAAAGCAGATTATACGCAGCCGTTAATTCTGAAAAAAGGGTCGACAATTGAAAAAGCCTGTCAAATGATCCATAAAGAATTTCTTCGGAATTTCAGATATGCAACTGTATGGGGTTCATCGGCGAAGCATGCTGGACAAAAAGTTGGCCTTGACCATATCCTTCATGATCGAGATGTTTTAACTATAGTTCTAAAAAAATAACCTATTCTTTCTTCAGTAAAGTTTTAACATTTTTTATAATATGTTGGGCGCTTAGGCCATATTTGTTAAATAAATGTTCTGGCTCTCCAGATTCACAAAACATATCTTGAATACCAATTCGTTTAAATTTACCAGTATACCCATTCTCAAGTAGTACTTCAGCAACTGCACTGCCAAGACCTC
Source organism: Candidatus Thermoplasmatota archaeon (assembly GCA_038884455.1). Lineage (NCBI taxonomy): Archaea > Methanobacteriati > Thermoplasmatota > Thermoplasmatota archaeon. The sequence goes on from JAWABU010000021.1 coordinate 8,024, forward strand.
CGATTATGGAATGTTCCTCAACCGTAAGTATTGCTTGGGTGTCCTTTGAACACCGCAGAATTAGTTTCTGATCAAGAGGTTTAATACAAAACATGTCAAGAACACGAACATAGATTCCTTCTTTTTTTAGTTTCTTACTTGCTTCAATGCACTGACTTACCATGGTACCGCAAGCAATCAGTGTTGCATCATCTCCATCACAAACGATAATTCCTTTACCTATCTTCATATGCAGGGTATCTTCTTGAGAATAGAGAATAGGAGATGACTCTCGACCGATACGACTATACATTGGTCCCTCTTCGAAGGCCATTAGCTCAACGACACGTTGTGTTTGCAGAGCATCACTTGGTGCAAAAACCTTCATATTTGGTAATACGCGCATAAGAGCGATATCTTCGATCATCTGATGGCTTGCACCATCTTTGCCGACACTAATGCCACCGTGAGTTGCAAAAATCTTTACGTTATGGTTTGAGTATGCAACATCCATACGTATTTGATCGTAGACGCGACCGGTTGCGAAAACTGCAAATGTACTCGCAAACGGTATTTTTCCACAAGATGCGAGACCAGCTGCCGTTGAAATCATGTTTGCTTCTGCAATACCCATCTCAAAAAATCGATTAGGAAATTGCTTGGCAAAAAGAATTGTTTTTGTTGATTTTGAGAGGTCAGCATCAAGAACAACGATAGATTCGTTTTTTTTCCCTATCTGGACAAGCGCCTGGCCATAAGCATCTCGAGGATTTGCCATCTGTTGTTTCATTGGTTTTGCACCTCCAGATATCGTTCTATCACGGTGAGTTCTTCCATCGCCATTTTATACTCAACCTCGTTGGGAGGTACACCATGAAAATCAACGTTGTTCTCCATGAAGGAAACACCTTTTCCTTTTACCGTATCAAGAATAATCATTGTTGGTTGATGCTTATGTTCCTCTGCTTCATGGAGTGATTCACAAATAGCATGCATGTCATGACCATCGATTTCGATCACATTCCATCCAAAGGATCCCCAACGTTCTCGTACAGATTCTAGACGGAGTACTTCCTCAGTGTTTCCATCAATTTGAAGAAAATTCCGGTCAAGTAATGCAGTGAGATTATCGAGACGATAATGTGATGCAACAGCTGCTGCTTCCCAGATTTGCCCTTCGTTGGTTTCTCCGTCACCAAGCATGACATACACACGATATGATTTTTTATCGAGTTTTCCTGCAAGAGCAACCCCGATACCAAAAGAAAGTCCATGACCAAGTGACCCTGTTGATGCTTCAACACCAGGAATATGTTTACAAACAGGATGACCTTGAAGCATGGAATTAACTTCTCGAAGTCTATATAATTCTTGGACGTCAAAGTATTGTGATTCAGCAAGGCATGCATATAAAGCTGGAGCTGCATGACCTTTACTTAGAATAAATCGGTCTCGATCAGGGTTATTTGGATCTTTTGGATAATGGTTCATATGGTGAAAATATAATGCGACCATTGCATCGGTTGCTGATAAAGAACCTCCAGGATGACCTGATTTTGCTCGATACAACATTTCAATAATATGTTTTCTGATTTTGACTGCTTGTAGATTCAACTGTTTTATCAGATCATCTGGATGTGAATGCAAAGTTGTGCCTCTCCCGGATTATTAATTCGGACAAGTTTCCCGAATAAGATTAGATGTAAAAATACTTTGTGTCATGATCATTTTTCTTTTTTATGATTTTTGATGTTTTTCTCTTTTTCTGGATTCCTGTGAAATCTGGTAATGTGATAGATGTCCTGATAAATTTCTGGACGGATATCTCGAAGGAGTGGACGTATTCCACGGATGGTGGTGAGTAGACTTAAATCTATTTCAATGGTACATATACTCTCTTCAAAATATGTTGATCTTATGAGTTGATTTCCCAAAGGATCATAGAGTTGTGATCCGCCCCAGTAGACGAGATCATCTTGATTACCAGCTAAATTGACATAAATGGTATAGACTGTGTTTTCTAATGCACGTGCAGGCAGTAAAGTTTCAAAAAATTTTCTGGTTACATTTGGTGCCGCTGAAATATAGATAAGCATTTCTGCTCCTTGAAGGACAAGTGCTCTTGCTAACTCTGGAAAGTAGATATCATAACAGATCAGCAGCCCAATAGTTCCAAACCGTGTTTGAAACGTAGATATTTCTTCCCCTTGATCAAAGAAGATTCGTTCTTCAAATGGTCCAAAGTTAGGTAAAAACCATTTGTTGTAATGATCTACTGTTCCATTTGGATGGATCAAAATCGCGCTATTATAAATCAAACCTGTAACTGTGTGATCACGGAGCGGCATACCAAAAATAATATAACAGTTGTTTTTTTTCGCTGTTTTAACGAGTTCTGTAATAGATGGGCCAGTTATCTCTTCAGCCAGATCTCTAAAGTCATCTTTGCAGGGATATCCTGTTAGAAACATTTCACCAAAAATATAAATATCTGCTTTCGTCTTTTGGATCGCAGTTTTAATTTTTTGAATATTTTCTTGCTTGTCTGCGATTTTTGGGCGAGCCGAAATTAATGCAATTTTTACGTTTTTCATAAAAAACCAAAGATGTGATATGCAGTGTTCGTCATATAAAATTTTCACACTGTTCGAATCTGAGAAAAGGTGCCGGTAGCATACATCTGGAAGCGTTTTCCCGTATCATAGCTCTTTTCTACAGAGTATCACTGAGTAGTTCTCTCGTTTGACTTGGATTGTATGATCTTCTTCCCGTTGCTTTTTAATATCGAGATTTATCACATCTCATGTAAAACAGTAACTAACCTGCAGTAACAGGGGAGAAAATTATTTATAGTTTGAAACACACATAAGATGATTATGTAGAACTTACGGGGGGATATTCTGCAACTTATAACACTCCAGAAACTTACACAAGCCATTCATTATTGTCTCAAGATTGATTATGCTGAAGCAAAAACCTATGCTACTCAGGTAATTGACCATTTTGGTTTTGAGGATCGGATTGTTGATAATGCTCTTGACCAACAAGAACGCCGCCTTTTTTATTCTCTTCAAGAAAAAGGTTTACTTACGGCTGAACGAGAAATCTTTTTGTTATCAAATGGCAGGCAATGGCGTATCCATTACTGGCATTTAAATAAACCTACCATACTGCAGTATGCAACGCCCCATGTTGAGTGTCAAAAGCAACAGAGTACCATCATAAAACAATCCCCAGTTCAGCAACCATCGGTTTATGCTTATCTTCCTCCAGAATTGTGGAGGATGCGCAAAAAAACATCCCCTCTCTCATAGACTCTGTATTTATTCTTTCTGCTATCTTTTTAAATAGTTCTTCTATATGTTTCATGTTTGTTATATGAAATCAGATAGCGAGATCGCTCAGTCAACACCACTTCAACCAATTGAAAGTATCGCTCAAAAAGCAGGTCTTCGAGATGAGGAAATCATTTTTTTAGGAAACTATAAAGCAAAAGTGTCATTGTCAGTATTACAACGTATCCAGGATCGTCGAAATGGGAAGCTAATTCTTGTAACGACGATCAATCCAACTCCTTATGGCGAAGGAAAAACTACGATTACCATTGGTTTAGCTCAAGCATTAGCATTACTTGGGAAAAAAACAATTCTTGCAATCCGAGAGCCGTCTCTTGGTCCGATTATGGGTTTAAAAGGAGGTGCTACCGGTGGAGGATATTCTCAGGTTGTTCCTCGTGAAGATATTAACCTTCATTTTACGGGGGATATGCATGCCATAACAAGTGCTCATAATCTTCTTGCAAGTCTTCTTGATAATCATATCCATCATGGTGATGTGTTTCATATTGATCCTCGATATATTGTTTGGCCGCGAGTTCTTGATATTAGTGATCGAGCGTTGCGTCATACGGTCATTGGTCTTGGCGGCCCGAATGATGGAGTTCCTCATGAAGTTGAATTTGCAATTACGCCTGCTTCAGAAATTATGGCGATTTTATGTTTATCAAAAAATATTGTCGATATGAAGGAGCGTCTCAGCAATATTATCGTTGCATATACGTATGATAACAAACCAATTTTTGCCCGTGATCTTAAAGCTGTTGGTGCACTATCGGTGCTTTTAAAAGATGCAATACTACCAAATCTCGTTCAAACCTTGGAGGGAGTACCTGCATTTGTTCATGGTGGCCCGTTTGCAAATATCGCACATGGAACAAATAGCCTTATTGCTACTCTTATGGGTTTAAAACTTGCTGAGTACTTTGTTACTGAAGCAGGTTTCGGATCAGAACTCGGTGCTGAAAAATTTTTTAATATCGTCTGCAGAACCGGTAATATCAAACCAGATGCCGTTGTCCTCGTCGTTAGCATTCGTGCCTTAAAAAAACATGGCCAAGGAACTGACACACAAGCATTAATCCTTGGTTTGTCAAATCTTGAAAAACATATAGAAAATATCATGATTCATCAAGTTCCTTTGATTGTTGCTTTAAATCGATATTCACACGATTCAAATGGCGATATTGATATTGTTGAGCATTTTTGCACACAGAAAAATATTCCTTTTGCGGTTGCTGACGTGTGGGAAAATGGAGGTGAAGGTGGCATCGAGCTTGCTGGAAAACTGGTCGATATACTTCATAATATTCCTTCACGATTTACGTATCTTTATGATCTCAAACTTCCTATCAAAGAAAAAATTGAGCGTATTGCAAAAACAATGTACGGTGCAGAACAAGTTGTGTATTCTGTTGTTGCAGAAAAAGATATTGCTCTTGCGCATGAGATTGGTTTAGAAAATTTACCTATTTGTATTGCAAAAACACCATATTCTCTTTCAGATGATCCAACGCTTCTTGGTCGACCAACAAAATTTAAAATTACAATACGTGAAATAAAATTTTCAGCAGGGGCAGGATTTCTTGTTCCGATGACGGGAAAGATTACAACAATGCCAGGATTGCCTCCAAAACCGATATCAGAATGTTTTGACTTGGATACCGCAGGCTGTATTCATGGTTTATAGCGTATTGTGGTGCGGATTTGCTCAGGATGACATAGCGACTTTTATATAGGAATTTATCATATCTGTTAATGGGAGGAACAGAAATGTCTGATGACGATATTCAGAAACATATTGACGACATTATCGATGCTTCCGATAAAGAAATTGATCGAGACGAACTTGAAAAAGAATTCAGAAAATTCCTTGAATACGGTGTACCTGCTGATCAAACAAAACAAACTTTACTAAAAAAATTTAGCGGAAGTCTACCCTCTTCAACTCAAGAAAGAACCTTAATTGTTGATGTAAAACCAAATGTCCCCAGTGTTCATCTGTTATGTCGCGTCGTTTCAATAAATCCAAAAGAGATAACAGTTAAAGGAGAACCTCGTAAGATTTATTATGGTATTTTTGGTGATGAAAGCGGAACGATTCCTTTTACCGCGTGGAAAGATTTTAACATTTCAAAAGGAGATATTCTTGATATTACGAATGCATATACAAAAGAATGGCAAGGTGCTGCGAAAGTAAATCTTGGTGATCGGACACGTGTTATGAAAACCGATGAATCCAAGATTCCTCCTATATCTTTTGAGCCAAGAGAATACAAATTAAAAGATCTTCGTAATGGAGTTGGATCTGTAATTGTTGTTGCACGGGTAATGAGTTTAAATGAGAGAACGGTTACAGTAGATGGAAAAACAAAGATCGTCTATTCAGGAATACTTGCTGATGATACTGCAAAAACACAATTTACCGCATGGCATGATTTTAAATTAAAAGAAGGGATGGTCGTACGAATAACGGGTGCTTATGTTAAAATATGGAGGGGAATCCCTCAGGTAACTTTTGATGAAAAAGCATCTGTCCAAAAACTAGAAGCATCGGTGATTAAAAGAGATGATATTACACCACAACGCCTTTTACTTCATGAGCTCGTTGAGCGCAATGGCGCTCTTGATGTTGAGGTACACGGAGTTGTTATCGAGATCCGCCAGGGTTCAGGGTTTATTTTTCGGTGTCCTGAATGTCGTCGAACTACCTTGGAAAATAAGTGTTCTCTGCATGGAGAGGTACAGCCACTTGCAGATCTCCGATTAAAACTTACGGTTGATGATGGAACCGGAACAATCTCTGTTCTCGTAGGTAAAGAATTAACAGAACAATTGTTGAGTAAATCATTTTCTGAATTAAAAAAACAGTATGCTGCTGATGCCAACTCCCGTTTTCTTACCGATATCGAAAAGATGTTATTTGCTCGTACAGTTCATATAAAAGGAAATGCTCTGGGTGATGATTTTGGAATAACTCTGATCCCAGAAGAGATCAAGCTTTTTGAGTATGATATGGCGACCGAATCAGAGAAACTTCTCGAGGAACTGGAGGAACTTGTATGATGAAACGTGAACCTGCTTGGAGAGTATTTGCAGCTGAATTCAATGATACAACATTTGAACTCAGAGCAACTGAAGAAAAAACTCCATCATATATTGTTACCCCCTTAGGAAGCAAGATTAACCGTATTTTTGTCACCGGGGTGCTTACCGATGTAGAAAATATCTCTGAAGAGGGTGAATACCTCCGAGCTCATGTTTCAGATCCGACTGGTGTTTTTACTCTGTATTCTGGGCAATATCAACCAGATGCAACCAGTCAGCTTCAAGCAATTGAAGTTCCATCCTTTATAGCAGTGATTGGTAAAGTCAGAACCTACATACCTGAAGAAGGTGGTTTATTTGTTTCAATTCGACCAGAGTTAATCCGTGAGGTTGATTCTCAGATTCGTGATCGTTGGATACTTGATACATGCTATCAGACCAAACAGCGGATCATTGCATTTCGAGAAGCCTTAAAAATGAAACAGCCAAATGTTTATGATCTCCGTAAGCTTGGATACAGTAAAGAGCTGAGCGAGGGAATTATCACCGCATTGCAACATTACGGGCCGGTTGATATATCTCGTTATGTGGCCTTGATTCGTGAATCTTTACAGTTTATTATCCCCTCTCAGAAGGAAGTTCAAGATATACAAAAACCACCGCAACACAAAATAGTTGAACCAAAAAAGAAAAAGAAAACCGAGAAAAAACCGATGGAAGATCAAGATGCACTTGATGATACTAAAGAAACCATTGAAACCCTCGTTCTTGATGTCATTAAAAAGCTTGAAGGAGCTGAAGGAGCAGCGTGGGATGCTATTATTGACCACTGTAAAAAGAAAAAGATTACTGAGGATCAGATTGAAGAAGCATTAACTTCACTCATGGATAAAGGGTTTATTTATGAGCCAGTTCTCGGGACGATAAAAACAACTTAATCTTTTGTGAGATCTTCTCCACCTGCATATTGGAACTGTATCTGTGTGTATACATCTTCAATTCCTGCATACCCTTTTTTTGAAACAGGTATGAGCTGCGTGTGCCCTCCAAAATCTTTGATCAGGCGGAGAATACCTTCACTCATCTCTCGATATATTGATTTTTCTTCAAAAATAATCGACCCGTATAATTCTTCCGGATCGTTTGACCATTTTGTTATAATTTCTCGATCTGGTTCAGATAATAAATCTGCTTTACTTAAAATATTGATTTGTGGTTTTTGCAATCGAAAATTCGTTGTAATCGATAGGAGTAATTGTGTTACAAAACCTGATGCTGTTCGTGCAAGAATTGGATCGAGGAGATAACAAATCATAGTGTATTCTGGTTTTAGATTTTCAACAGTATATTTACCGGCTTCTCTGAACACAAAGAGTTCAAGCTGACCAGGTGTATCGACAAAAATATAATCTGATTTAAACGTTTGAATGCTTTTCTTGATATCTTCTAGATTTAATGCAATCATATCTGCACAAACAATCTGTGCACCATTTGGTCCGAGTTCCTCGGTTTCCATAATTTCAGTCAGCTTTATCCAATCCCGGATATCAACATCTGGTTCGTAAGGTAAAATTTCAGCACCAGGATCAAGATTGACAATTACTGCGTCAAGTCCATGCTGTTTGATCCACTCTTGAAAATAAGCTGTTAGTGTCGATTTTCCAGATCCTGCAGTTCCAATAAAATAGAGATACGTGCTTTGTTTCATGGTTTTCCACGGATCATTTTCATATGATTAATTCTTTTTTGAATCAACTGAGGAGTGCCAATATCATGTCGAATAAAAATATGTTCGCTTTTAATATATTGTAAGGCTTGTTCGCATATTTGTTCTGCTTCTTGTAATGTATCAGCAATTCCAACCACACCAAGCGAACGTGAAGATCCGGTAATAATATGATTGTCTTTTTTTGTTACCGATGCATAAAAAAGTTTTGCTCCTGTGTTTTTTATGGCTTGTTCGTCAAGTTCGATTTTTTCGCCAACCCTGCTTTTTGTACCATATCCTTCAGGAACTACATATTTACAAACGGTTGATTTTTTTTCAAATTCTATTTTCAATTCATGTAACTTCTGCTCAAGCATCGCAGTACAAATTTCAAGAAAATCTGTTTTTAAAAGAGGGAGCACATTCATTGCCTCAGGATCTCCGAATCGAGCGTTAATTTCAATAATTCGAACGCCATCTCTTGTTAACATAAATTGTCCATAAATCGGTCCGATATAGGGATACCCTTCTTTATCTAACGCGTGAATAATTTTTTGTAAAATCCGAGTTCCACTATCGTAATCTTTTTGCGATAGAAACGGCAGTAGACCATTTGAACAGGAATAGGATCCCATACCTCCGGTATTTACCCCTTGATCATTCGGAAGAAGTCGTTTATGATCTTGAACAGCAGGACAGGGTTTAATATGTTTTCCATCAGAAAAAGCTTGGATGGTGAATTCTTCACCTTCTGCTTTTTCTTCAATAAGGACTTTTGCTGCTCCACCAATTTTTTGGGAAATGACGGATGATATATACGACATTGCACTATCAAATGTGGTAAAATGATCACCATAAACTTGAACACCTTTGCCACCAGTAAGTCCGATCGGTTTGATGGCAACTTTACATTGTAACATTTTCAGAAATTCTTCAGCTTGTGTTGGATCGGTAAACGACGCATATTGAAGCTGTCCAGGAATCTTATATTTTTGCAAAAGATTTCGCATCCATTCTTTGTTTGTTTCGATTTGAGCAGCCTGTTGTGTTGGTGCACAGACGTTAATGTTTTGTTGTTGAAGTGCATCGGTTAAACCTTGTTCAAGAGGGGCTTCTGGACCGATGAGAACCAGATCTATTTTCTGCTGTGCTGCATAATCAACAATTGGTCTGATGTTGGTTTCTTTTTCAACAAGATATTTTTCTGCAATTCGTTCAATTCCTGGGTTTAAATGACTCATTACTGAATATAGAACGTTTTTTTTCGAACGAAGTACCGCTTCGCACAGTGCATGTTCACGGCCTCCTCCTCCAACGACAAGAACATTCATAGGTATATCTCCCTTGATTTGAAAATTATTATTTAGCCTTTAGGATGTCATTAACTGATAGTAATGGTATGAACGTTACTTCCATGGTACTAAGTTTCTCTTTAGCACCGTTTTCTCGATCAACTACAGTAAGTACTTTATCAACTTCGGCATTATGTTCACGGAGAATCTGAATAGATTTGACCACTGATCCTCCACTTGTTGTTACATCTTCAACGATTAAAACCGATTTATTTTGGATATCATCTCCTTCGATTTGCTTTCCAGTTCCATGGTTTCTTTTTTCTTTTCTGATGATAACATAAGGTATGTTTGTTTCTAAGGATAAAGCAACAGCAAGAGGCACTGCCCCAAGTTCCATGCCAGCGATGTAGTCATATCCCTTTGCGTATGTTTTCATTTCTTCGGCGATTTTTTTTAGGATTACTGGATTGGTACTTGCTTTTTTGATATCGATATAGTACTCACTGATTGCTCCAGAGGTCAGAACAAATCTCCCGAATTTTATCGCACCGCATTCCTTTAAAAGATATACGAGTTCCTCTTTTTGCATAGATATCTGCCGTACATCTACATCTAGGATTTATAATTTTACTTTTTTCAGGAAATACTCTTTTTATTAGGGGGTATCCCTTCTCGGTTGGGGAGGAATACTTTTTTGTTTGGTTTTTTCCAAACAAAAACAAATAGTATTTAAATAAAAGAACTGATAAATAGATTAGGAACATGTCAAAAATAACATTAGATCGTGAAACTTTCAAAGCGCTTGCATCTGATACTCGTTTAAATATTTTAAAAACACTCGACGGTAAACAAATGAGTCTTAATGATCTTTGTAGTACAACCAAACTCAATAAGGCAACATTACATGAACATCTTACAAAACTTCACGAGGCAGGACTTATAAAAAAACATGAACGAGAAGGTCATAAATGGGTTTATTATCGTCTAACCTGGAAAGGAGAAAGTCTTTTACATCCAGAAAATACACGTATAGTTATTTTGTTTTCGACAGCTTTTATTTTATTGTGGGTTGGTTTGATTCAAATATACTGGTATGTAAAGGGAACTGTGATAAATCTTGGATATGACATGTATACCTACGGAGAAAATGTTCTGCTGACGAAATCTTTTTCTGGTCTTGGTTCTGGTGTTACCAATACGTCTGGTGGTTGTCAGAATATTCCTTTTTATATTCCTGAATCGCTCCGGGAGTTTTTAACCGGTTATAAAACGTTTGTCCCAAATAGTTCTGGTATTCCTTTTCCGAGTCATATTTCTGTGCTTAATGGTAATATGAGTTCTGTTGAAAATAGTACCAGTCCTTTATTTGATGGATTGTCATCTCTTGGTGAACAAACAGCGGATACTCCTGCTCGTTTTGTTGTTGACACCTCAGACGGTGTAATCCGAGCAATATCACAAAATCCTGTCTTTTTATATCTTGCTATAGCTTGTTTTTGTGCTTTTATGGTTGTTCTCTGCGTTTCACTTTGGCGGTTCTCGGTTAATAGAACTCAAAAGCTATAAACCTTTTTTAGAAATCTTCTTCTTCGAGAACTTGGTTGATGAAGTCAAGTAATGTTTTTTGCATCCACAATTACCCCATTTTATGGAAATCGGCAAGTAGGTTATATGGTTTACGGTTGATTTTTTGGTTTTTTGTTATGTAGTTGTCGTTTTTACACGGAAACTATAAATAGAAGTATTGATAAATATTAACATGTTATATAATATCAAGTAAGACTATTTTAATGGGAGAACAAAGATCATGGAAGATACCATCTACCGTAGCACTCTTCTTCAATATTGCGGGGGGAAACTTTAGATGCAGATGCTTGCCATTATCTTTATTGGTTTTATGGCAGGCATAGCAACCATGATTGTCGTCAACCTGTACAAACATGTTTTGAAACTCATGAACAATTACCCCTAAACATTTTTTCCTTTCTTCTATCGAGTCGGCTCTTTTATTCTAAAAAAAGAAAAAACCGGTATACGGTTTTTATTCATACGGTGCTGCATCTTTTAAGAGATCAACATGAGATATTATCATCCGTCGGCAACAGTATCGCGTGATATCTAAAGAATCTAATATTTGTTTTGGTATTTCTTTAGGTTGTTCTCCAGCATCTACTGCTTTTTGATAAATTTCAACACGTTTTTTAAATTCTTCATATGCTGGACCAATAACCTTTCCACAGGTGAAACAACGAACAGGGATAATCATACAATCACCTATATGATTTCTGCCGTTTCTTCCGGGCACCACGGCCAAGCGGTTTTTTTGTTTCTTTTACCCGAGCATCATTCACTAGGAGATTTCGATCATAATTTAAAAATGAAAGTTTTAATCCAGGATCTCCTGTATATTGAACAAGACCCCGAGCAATCGCTGTTCGAACCGCATTCGCTTGGCTCATAAAACCGCCACCTTCAACATCAACATCAATGTCAACTTCAGACATATATTTTTCAGCGATTCTGAGTGGTTCAAGAATTTTAATCCGAGCAATCATTGGTTCATAGATTTCGACGGGTTTTTTATTAATTTTTACACGACCTGCACCTTTCATTACTGTCGCTCGAGCGATTGCAGTTTTTCGTTTTCCAGATGTGTTCACAATCTTTTTTGTCATTCAAACTTCGCTCCTAATAATTTAGAAACATCTCCCACCGTCATATAGTCAATAGGATGCTTTTTCCCTTCAGCAATACTCTCAATTTTTTTACCATCAAATTCTTTCGGTATCCCAATATAGCATTTTAATTTCTTATATGCTGTTCTCCCATGCGATGTTTGATAGGGAATCATACCTCGAATTGTCCGTTTTACAATCCTATCGGGCATTCGAGGATAATATGGTCCTTTTCGATAGGTTCCAACTTGACGTTCCATTGTATAATGCTCGATAATCATTCTTTTTTTTCCACTGATAATCGCTTTTTCAGTGTTTACCACAGCGATTTCCTCACCGTTTAACAATCGTTTTGCAATCATTGAGCACATACGACCAAGAACTGCACCATCAGCATCAATAATTGTTACCATAGTTATCCCACGATCCGTATATCTTTACCCTCAGGATTTTGTTTCATTAACTCTTCAATAGTTAAAACCTTTCCACCAGCTTTTTTAATTTTTTCTTGTGATTTCTCAGAAAAATCCCATGCCGCAATCGAAACTTTTTTTGTTAATTCTCCTGCAGATAATACTTTACCAGGTACTAAAGCGGTCTCATGATTCTGAATGTACCGGTCGATGCGACTGAGGTTTACTGCAGGCCAGTTTCTTTTTGCTTTTTCCAACCGGGCGGCTATATCCCTCCAGAGAGGGACATTCTTTTCAGCTGAGAGTTTTTTAAGATCTTGAATTAAGGATATGAGCATCGGATTTGTTTTCTTTGTTTTTTTTATAGGCATAGGCTGAAACTTCCTTAGGATATGTGAAAGAACTGAAATAAAGTTGTGTTTATAAGGTTTATCTCTCTTTATTTAGAAATTGTCAACAGCCTTGACGGGGTATTTGTGAAGTTCTCCTCCTGTTCATTCCTTCTAAAGTGTCTTCAATTCGTGTTCTTCCGTAACAGTGCCAAAAATATAAAAAATCTCTTCCCGAAAGTTTTTAGACCCACTATATATGCAGGATATGAGGATTGGTATGAATTTTGAACTAACCGAAAGCCAAAAACTATTCCGAAAAACCATTCGAGAGTTTTGCCTAAAAGAGCTTAAACCACTTGCATCAAAAATTGATAAAGAGGAACACTTCCCCAAACAACTCTATGAAAAAATGGGAAAACTAGGACTTATGGGAATGACGGTTCCTAAAAAGTATGGTGGAGCAGGTATTGATAAGATATCATACATGATTGCTCTTGAAGAAATATCCCGAGTCTGCGGTTCAACCGGAATCATTGTTGAAGCACATAACTCACTTGGCGTAGGTCATATTTATGAAAAGGGAACTGAGGAACAACGGAAAAAATATCTCCCAAAACTTGTCACTGGAAAAGCACTTGCTGCCTGGGCGTTAACCGAACCAAATGCTGGATCAGATGCTGCTTCGCTTCAAACCACTGCAGTTCTTGAAGGCGATGAATGGGTTCTGAATGGAACCAAACAATTCATCACCAGTGGTGACAAAGCAGCAGTCATAACTGTGATGGCAAAAACAGATAGATCCAAGGGAGCAAAAGGCATCAGTGCTTTCATCGTAGAACAAGGAACACCCGGGTTAAAAATTGGTGTTCTTGAAGATAAACTAGGACTTCGAGGCAGTAGTACCGCTGAGCTGATATTAGAAAATTGCAGGATCCCAAAAGAAAACTTACTCGGAGAAAAAGATATGGGCTTTATCGGGGCAATGAACATTCTTGATCGAGGAAGAACCGCAATTGGTGCCATGGCGTTGGGTATCGCTCAAGCAGCATTTGATGATAGTTTAGAGTACGCAAAACAACGAATGCAGTTTGGCAAACCCATTGGAAGCAACCAAGCAATTCAATGGATGATTGCAGACATGGCAACACAGCTTGATGCAGCTCGACTCCTCGTTTATCGTGCAGCTTTTCTTGAAGAAAAAGGCCTTCCGTTTAGCATCGAAGCATCTATGGCGAAACTCTTTGCATCAGAAGTAGGTATGAAAATAACCAAAGATGCAATTCAGATCCATGGCGGCTATGGCTATATGCGAGATTTACCCTTGGAACGATTCTATCGGGATATTAAACTCACCTGTATCGGTGAGGGTACTTCAGAAGTCCAACGGATGATCATCGCAAAAAGACTTGGACTCTAAAAATCAATATATTGAAAGGAGTAGAAAGAACTATGAGCGAAAGAGAAATAGTATGTAAGCCACCAAAGAAAAAAGATCAATATGAAGAAATTTACAAACATTTTACTTGGAATGTGCCAAAATATTACAATTTTGGTTTTGATGTCGTGGACCAATGGGCAGAGGATCGAACAAAACTTGCTTTGATATCAATTGATAAAACAGGAGAAAACGCACGATATCATACATTTTACGATTTGAAAGTCTTATCTAATCAATTTGCCAATGTGCTGAAAAACATCGGCGTCAAAAAAGGTGATCGAGTTCTCGTCATTCTGCAGAGCATCCCTGAATGGTATGTTGCTTTACTTGGGATGTTTAAACTTGGTGTTGTTGCCATGCCGGGAACCGTGCTGTTGACCTCAAAAGATATCGAATACCGCATTAATCGATCAGAAGCATGTATGATTTTAACTGATCTTGATCATGCGGAACGAGTCGAAGCAATACTTCCACAGTGTAAAACCTTAAAACATTGCATGCTTGTTGATGGAAAACGTGATGGGTGGCTTCATATGTCAGAAGAAATGAGCAAGGTATCGCGAGAACTTACGATATCACCAAAAGAGAAAACTCTTGCTACTGATCCCATGTTGATCTATTTTACTTCTGGAACTACAGGTCATCCAAAAATGGTGCTCCACACACACAGCTATCCTATCGGTCATGAAGTCACCGCGCGATATGCACAGTCCTTAACAAGCCGTGATCTTCATTGGACCGTCTCAGAAACCGGATGGGCAAAAGCCGCTTGGGGTAAACTCTTCGGCCAGATGATCGTTGGCGCAGCAGTAATCCAATGGGAGACTCCTGGTCGATTTAACCCTGATGGGCTTCTCAGAGCTATGGAAAAATATGGAGTCACCACGTTTTGTGCACCACCAACGGTCTATCGGATGCTTATTCAGCTGGATTTGTCACAGTATCACCTAAAATTACGGCATTGTATGAGTGCTGGAGAACCGCTCAACCCTGAAGTGATCCGAGTTTGGAAAGAAGCATTTGGACTTGAGATCTATGATTTTTATGGACAAACAGAAACGGTCTGCGTGCTTTCGAATTATCCATTCATGCCGTTAAAATATGGTTCAGTTGGTAAACCAACGCCAGGCCATGATGTTCGAATTGTTGATGATAACGGCAAGGAACTTAAACCAGGTGAAACCGGAAATATTGCGATCTATCTAGGTAATGGCAGACCTCCTGGTCTGTTTAAGGAATATTGGAAAGATGAAGACATCATGAAAAAATCATTCAGGCATAACTATTACTACACTGGTGATCAGGGATACAAAGATGAGGAGGGGTATTTCTGGTTTGTCGGACGCGATGATGATATTATCAAATCATCGGGATATCGAATCGGACCGTTCGAAGTCGAATCAGCATTGATAGAACACCCTGCAGTTGCAGAATGTGCTGTTGTCGGTGTCGAAGACCCTGAAGGAATCCGCGGTATTGTTGTTAAAGCATATGTTGTTCTTGCAAAAGGCTACAAACCATCAGAGACTTTAACGAAAGAACTCCAGGAACATGTTAAAAAGGTAACCGCGCCTTACAAGTATCCACGGATCATTGAATACATGGAAGAATTACCTAAAACGATCTCTGGGAAAATTTTACGTCGTGAATTACGGAAAAAATAATCCTTCTTTTTTTTCTTTTTTTCCCCAGATAAGATAACTTTTCATACGGACATACAAGTACCGTAAAAAAATAATATATTTATACTGAGAAAAGCTCAGTTGACCGCCAGTTGCCCCGATCACCAACTTTGCTAACGTTTTATCCAGTGAGAGCAGTTTAATAAAATGATCTGAGCTTTTACCCCATTGATTGTTAAATCGTCCGAACAGTTCCAAATCTTTACCAAACGCTGCTTTCCACAGCTTTTGATAGTTTGATAATGTTTTTTCACTAAAGTCATGAAGAGTGCATGCCTTAATACTTGTTTCAGCAGCCAGAACACCGGATTTCATAGCATAGTAAATCCCTTCTCCCGTGATTGCATTGATAAATCCTGCTGCGTCACCACAGAGAAGAACACGATGTGTATATGTTTTTTGTAATGGAAACACCGGTAAAATCCCCCCGCGAATGTTTTCAATTGAAAAGTCTGCAGGAATGATTGTTTCTTTTTTTAAAAGTTCGACAAATTCTTCATAGACCTGTTTTAGATTTCTTTTATCAGCTTCAGCACCGACTGCTGATTGGAACTCACCTACGCCGATATTGACTGAATTTTTTTTCGGGAAAACCCATCCGTAACCAGCAATACCTTTAACTTTGATGAAAATATGCACAATTCTTTTTTGTGTAAAAAATTTTGTTATTTGTTTTCGTTCAAGTGGTTGTTCTTGTACAATGCAAACACATCGAGGTTCAGGAGAAGAACGTAAACCGCTTTTTTCAGCAACAATACTCTGGGTACCATCACACCCAAGAATAAGATCTGCTTCAAATATCTCTCCGGTGTCAAGAACGACCTGAGCTTTATCCTCATAGATACAAAGATCGATAACTTTTTTCTCGAATGCCAGGTGAACTCCTTTTTTCTCTGCTCTCTTAACGAGACCTTCATCAAAAACAGTTCGTCGAATCATAAAGAGCATTGGTTTTTTTCTGATAATTGAAAGTTTATACTGAAGCGATGACGAATACGTGATACTCCCGTAAGAAGAGGCGTCGATAAATTTTTGAATAAACGGAAATTGTTGAAGAACTCGAGTTGGCAAACCACCCCCGCAGGGTTTATCTCGAGGAAATTTTTCTTTATCTATGAGCAGAACTTTTTTACCTTGTTCTGCAAGAACCGTTGCCGCGGTTGCGCCAGCAGGCCCTGCTCCAACAACAATGACATCATATTTCATACGATAGCCTTAAATTAAGGTTACATACGGAAAACACCGGGCTTCCAGTCAGGAATCGATGCATTTAACGAAGCAGAGATACCTAACCCTAACACGGTTCGTGTATCAACAGGATCGATCACACCATCATCCCAAATTCGGGCAGTGCTATAATATGGACTTCCTTCTGTTTCATATTTTCGTAGGATTGGATCTGTGATTTCTTTTTCTTCTTTTTTACTTAGCTCAATACCTTTACGCCAGAGTTGATCTCGTTTTACTGTAAGTAATACCGTAGCTGCTTGTTGGCCACCCATGACTGAGATCCGTGCATTCGGCCACATCCAAAGTTGTCGAGGTCCGTATGCTCGTCCGCACATTCCATAGTTACCCGCACCAAAAGAACCACCAATGAGAACCGTAAATTTCGGGACTTGTGCACAGGTTACTGCAGTCACCATTTTAGCTCCATCTTTTGCAATACCGCCTGCTTCATATTTTCGCCCAACCATAAAACCGGTAATATTTTGGAGAAACACAAGCGGTATCTTCCGTTGACAGCATAATTCAATAAAATGCGTACCTTTTAATGCTGATTCTGAAAATAGCACCCCGTTATTTGCAAGGATTCCAACAGGATACCCCATGATTCGAGCAAATCCACAGACCAGCGTTGTACCATACAGCGCTTTAAACTCATGGAATTTTGAACCATCGACAATCCGAGCAATGATCTCTCGCACCTCAAATGGTTTCCGTGGATCTTTTGGGATAATCCCATAGATTTCTTTAATATCATATAATGGTTCTTCTGGTTTTTGGATATCAAGATGGGTCTTTTCAGGACGATTTAGATTTTCAACAATATTGCGGGTAATTCGAATTGCATCAGCATCATCAACAGCATAATGATCAGAAACACCGCTTTCTCGGCAATGCACTTCAGCACCACCCAATTCCTCAGCAGTTACTTCTTCACCGGTTGCAGCTTTGACTAACGGTGGTCCCCCAAGAAAAATCGTTCCAGTTCCTTTTACAATTACGGTTTCATCAGACATCGCAGGCACATATGCTCCTCCTGCGGTACATGACCCCATCACAACTGCGATTTGCGGGATTTGCATAGATGACATTTTAGCTTGATTATAAAAAATCCTACCGAAATGTTCACGATCTGGAAATACTTCATCTTGCATCGGAAGGAAGGCACCCCCTGAATCGACTAGATAAATACACGGGAGATTATTTTCCATAGCTATTTCTTGTGCACGAAGATGTTTTTTTACCGTAATCGGATAATACGTTCCTCCGGTTACTGTTGCGTCGTTTGCAACTACAACGACCTCACGGCCATGAATCAAACCAATGCCGGTGACGATACCTGCACATGGTGCTTTATTTTCATACATATTATACGCAGCAAGAGAGTTAAACTCCATAAACGGTGTATCTGGATCAAGTAATGCATCAATACGTTCTCGTACGAGCATTTTATTTCGTGATTTATGAAGTTTAACTGCTTCGGTCCCTCCTCCTTTCTGTACCTGGGCAATTTTTTCTTTCAAATCGTTTATTAATGATTGATAGTGCTCAAAATTTTCTTTATATTCTTTGGTTTGAGTATTCACTGAAGTTTCAATAATTTCCATAGTTATTCTCCTTCAAGTTTTTCAATATCTGCGGTTTTTTGACCGATTTCAATCTTATCTTTTTCTTTAAAAAACAATTTTTTTATACGACCGGCATATGGTGCCCGGATAAGGTATTCCATTTTCATTGCTTCGATAACTAGAATCACCTCATCTTTTTTGACTATTGCACCCTCAGGAACTTTGACTTGTACCACAATACCTGAAATTGGGGAATTTAGATCTCCTTCTTTTTTTTCGGTTTTTTTTCGACCCGTGAGTTCAACCCGTCGGACTTTATACACGTTCCCATCAAGAAAAACATATTTTTCATCTTCACCTTGAGATATAACACATTTGATATGACGATCGCCAAGATGTAACTCTAATTGTCCTGGTTTTTGTTCTACCGCTGTTAACGTATATTCTATATTATCATATGTGATATAAAACTCGTTATTTCGCCGTTCAACAATGACGTTATACACATAATTTTCATACTCATAATTAATAAACATACCTACACACCAACCCGCCATCGACCTATATTTCTCCAAGGAGAATGAGGATCTGCTTCTTTATACCGGACAATTTCATGTCGTTGGGTATGCATTGAATCATAAACAGCTAATGCCAGAATTGCTTCAAGAGGTAATTTCTTCTTTGCGACCATTAGTTCTTGAAAATGATCTTGAATAAAATGGGTCGTGATATTTCCTTTTTTAAATTCAGGATGATCGAGGACTTGTTTTAAAAACGAAATGTTTGTCGTCACACCAAGTATCACATACCGTGATAAAGCCCAAAGCATCTTCTGGATACTTTCCTCACGAGTTTCACTAGCAACAATCAATTTCGCAAGCATCGGGTCATAATAGGGAGTTACCTCTATATGCTGTTCAATACCAGAATCATTCCGAATGTTCGGTCCTTGCGGCTGTTCAACCTTTGATATAACTCCGACACTTGGGAGAAAACCATTTGCAGGATCCTCTGCATAAATACGCACTTCGAGTGCATGGCCTCGTTGGAAGATCTGATCCTGTTGTAACGCGAGTTGATCTCCTGATGCAATTCTCAGCTGCCATTTGACCAAATCGATTCCTGTAGTCATCTCAGTAATTGGATGCTCAACCTGTAACCGAGTGTTCATCTCCATAAAATAAAAATGTTTTTTACTGTCGACCATAAATTCAACGGTACCTGCATTGGTGTAACCAGCAGCTCGTGCAACTGCAACAGCTGCTTTTCCCATCTCAGCCCGAAGTTGTGGTGTTAAAATCGGAGATGGTGACTCTTCAATAATTTTCTGGTGCCGCCGTTGGATCGAACATTCACGTTCACACAGATGGATAATATGACCATGATGATCTGCAAGAATCTGAAATTCAATATGACGAGGTTTATCAAGATATTTTTCAATAAAGACCGAGTCATTGCCAAACGATGATTTTGCTTCACGTTTTGCACTTTCAATCGCCTGAGCAAGTTCATCTTCATGATGAACGATCCTCATTCCTTTACCGCCACCACCTGCAGTTGCTTTGATCAGTAAGGGAAAACCAATTTTTTTCCCTTCTTTTTCAAGACTTTGAATATCCTGTTTTACACCGTGATATCCTGGGATGATAGGGACCTGTGCTTTTTCCATGGTTTTCTTTGCCTGAATCTTGTCACCCATGAGTTTAATAACTTGAGGAGATGGCCCAATAAAAACAATACCTGAATCGATACATGCTTGTGCAAAATCAGGATTCTCAGCTAAAAAGCCATAGCCAGGGTGAATCGCTTCAACATTTGCTTCTTGTGCACATTCAACGATTTTTGAAATATTAAGATAACTTTCAGATGGTGTCGGATCTCCAAGATTTATTGATTCATCAGCGAGATGAACATGAGGCGCTCGCTTATCAACTTCAGAGTAAATAGCAACCGTTGAAATACCAAGTTCTTGACAGGCTTTTATGATGCGAACCGCAATTTCACCACGATTTGCAATTAACACTTTTTTAAACATAGTTCCTTATTCGCTCCATTTCGATTTTCTTTTTTCAAGAAACGCTGTAATCCCTTCTTGTCCTTCTGGTGATACACGAAGTTGCGTGATTTTTTCAACGGTAAACATTTTATACGATGACTGGCCCATCTGACGCATCGATCGAATGAGGTTTTTTACTTCTTTGATTGCTTCTGGACCTGATGAGCGAAGTACATCAACATACAATTGTACTTTTTCATCAAGCAGATGAGTATCGACGACGTAATCAATCAATCCTATTTTTACTGCGTATTCAGCATCAAAACGTTCTCCCGTAATAAATAATCGTTGCATCACTGCTGGTGACAAACGAGCGGCAACAAACGATGAGATAACTGCGGGAATAATTCCTAATTTAACCTCAGAAAAAGCAAATAATGCACCAGAGCTGGCAATAGATATGTCGCAAACCGCCACTAAACCAGCGCCACCGCCAAAAGCATTACCGTTGATCCGGCCGATAACTGGTTTTGGACATTCATAAATACTTTCGTATAACTGAAGAATCTGTTGACTATCCCTTCGATTCTCTTCTTTGGAAAAATGAACCATTGATTTCATCCATGAAAGATCAGCACCAGCACAAAATGATTTTCCTGTACCCGTGAGCACGATCACCCGTATTGACTGATCATTACTGAGCGATCTAAAACATTTGATTAATTCTTCGATAACTTTTTCATTAAATGCATTGTGAACCTCAGGACGATGCAACGCAACCGTTGCGACGTCTTTATTTTGTGTTACCATGATTGTTGAATAGTTCATAGGTATATTCTCCTGGGGAAAATAACAGGATTTGATAAAATAAACGATACATAAATGTTTCTCTCTAAATTTCAACAATTGCCGAATCCTGAGTTATTTACCTTGAAAAATCGGTTTTCTTTTTTCAATAAAAGCAGTAATTCCTTCTGTAAAATCTTCAGTCCCTGCAGAATAAGACGCAATTCTACTTTCAAGTTGAAGATGGTTTTTCATATTGTTTTCCATGCTTTTATTAATCAGCATTTTTGCCTTTCCAACGGCAACAGGTGCAAGATGTTTAAATATCTGACAATACTCTTGGATTGTATCGTCAAATTTTTCAGAATCTACTACCTTATTAACAATTCCAAGCTGTTCAGCTTCTTCGACAGTAAATGTTTTTGCAGTCATGATATATTCACAAGCTTTCTGATATCCGACAAGCCTTGTAAAAAACTGAGTTCCGCACCCTGGAGCAAGACCGATACCAATAAATGCCGTGCCAAGTTTTATTCCCTTAACCGCGATAATGATATCACCTGCAAGTGCAAGCGAAAGACCTGCACCAAATGCAGATCCGTTTACTCCAATAATAATTGGTTTCTCCATTGATCGCATCTCAAGAACACAACGGTGTATCATCTGAGTTAATTTCCGTAAAAATTTTGGTTTATCAGCAGCAGCAAACATCTCTTTAATATCACCACCACCACAAAATCCGTTCCCTGCGCCTCTCAGAACAACCACGCGAACATCTTGATTCTGGCGAATTTGATGCAATGTGTAGTATAGTTCTTGACCAAGTTGTATATCAAAGGAATTTAACCGTTCAGGTCGGTTCAATACTATGGTTCCAACAGAATCTTTGATAGTTACTACTAACGTTTCTACGCTCATACGATACTTCGAATAAAACTTCAGCTTTTAAAACTATAGAAATTTTCAGGCAGCTACTGTCGACTACTGTTGATATCCTCCGATTTGGAGACTTGGATCGCCGAGTAAAACCCATTCCTGAACTGTTTTACAATCAACTAAGGCCGCAGATTGTTCATGATCATTCCAGTCCATATCCCAATCAATTGGAAATTGATTAAGATAATCGGTAATCGTTGTTCCATGTGTTTGGCCAAGAATAGTAATATCTCGATTGCGGTATACATCAAAGAAATGAGATTCAATCCAACCACCAAGATATTGAATGCAATCAGGGATGCCATCGGGGACTGATCCTGGGATCTCATCAGGTGGACTGGGTCCATCTCCAATCGTGCCATATCCAAGACCAGTACAGCCGATCGTTGCGATGGATCCACCATTTGGAACAGTTGCCATTAGCCACGACCAGCATTTCGGTGTCGCCTCACCCCATATCCGTGCACGTTTACCAAAAATCTTCAACAGTGATACATCAAATTGGCTGTTGTGGCATCCACCGACGATGAGAATCGGTCGTTTGTCCCCGTTCGTCAATTGTTTTATCGAAGATAAACCAAAACCGATCCACGTACTAAAATTTCCATGAGGATGTGTCGCCCATGAACTTGGGTTGCCATGACCTGAAAAGATCACAAAACCATGTCCCTCAGAAATAGTTTTTTTCATATTCTCTGTGGTAAGCTGGATGTCGCCATCTTCAACCCAAACACGGATTTGCCTAAACCCAGTCATAAAATTTAACGCATGGTTGATCTCTACTTGCCCTTCGATATAATCTGTTGAGGTATTCCAACTAATATCATCAAAGCTGTCTCCTCCGATACCAACTATTGAATTGAACCAACTTTTTCCATGCGTTGTTGTCTCATACGTTATAATTCGATCGATCAGGGGATCAATTTGGAACAGATACTGGCAGGGCAATCGTCCTACGTACATATCAGGATACAGATCCAGGACATCTTTATTATTTGCATTCCATTCAGCAAAAATATCGTTGTTATTGGAATCCCAGGAGTCAAAACAATATCCACTGGTACTATCATATTTATAGATATCAGCAAAATATAGATCACTTATATATTTTGTTTCAAAATTTGATGCGTCATCTAGAGATGAATACCGTATTGGGACATACCAATTCCAGAATCGTTGTCCCTTCATGCCACCGAATAATAAAACATACGAGGCCCCATAATTTTCAAGGGCGGCTTCATCCCGAAATAGATAATTAAGGAAGAAACATTCATTTTTTCATTGGATGGGACGCGCAAAGAAAAGGATTAATCCAACAGTTGCGAA
>JAWABU010000022.1 GCA_038884455.1 Candidatus Thermoplasmatota archaeon
GTGTCCTTTTCGTCCTCTGTTATTAGGTTTCCAAGGTGGAGGCAG
Source organism: Candidatus Thermoplasmatota archaeon (assembly GCA_038884455.1). Classification (NCBI taxonomy): domain Archaea; kingdom Methanobacteriati; phylum Thermoplasmatota; species Thermoplasmatota archaeon. The sequence continues at coordinate 46 of JAWABU010000022.1, forward strand.
TTGGTGTACCGCTTTGATCACCGCCTTGCTGAAATCGGCGGTGAAATTGCGGTTCACATGGTTCGCAACTGTTGGATTAATCTTTTTCTTTGCGCGTCCCATCCAATGAAAAAATGAATGTTTCTTCCTTAATTATCTATTTCGGGATGAAGCCGGGCTATCCGACATTTTTATATACCGTCCCTATTTACCCTTTACAATCGAACAGGGATTTCTATGGAGATACCACGAAAGATTAATACGTACTGCCCGTCATGTAAAAAACATACACTTCATGAAGTCGAAAAAATGAAAAAGCGTAAAGCAAGTGAGTTAAAGCAAGGTCAACGTCGGTTTAGACGTGTAACCGCAGGGTATGGTGGTTTTCCCAGACCAAAACCTGAAGGACGAGAAAAAACTACGCGGCGGGTTGGTCTGAAATTGATTTGTACGATCTGTAAAAAAATTCATCAGCCTCCAAGTCTTCGAGCAAAAAAATTTGAGATAGGAGAGTAAGGTTTATGCAACAACCAAAAAGTCGATTCGTAAAAGTACGATGTAACGACTGTGACAACGAGCAGGTTCTTTTTAATAAGGCAACGACTACGGTTCTGTGTCATATTTGTGGAAGTAAACTTGCAGTTCCGAATGGTGGTAAAGCAATTATCAAAGGAAAAATCCTCGAGATGATCGAATAAAGGATTGACGCATGCTGAAAAAAGAGTACCCTGAAGAAGGAGAACTCGTTGTTGGAACTGTTTTGCAAGTTCAAAACTTTGGGGCATTTGTTTCATTAGATGAATATCCAAATCGTGAAGGTTTTATTCATATCTCTGAGATTGCATCGGGATGGGTTAAACGTATTCGAAATCATGTTCGTGAAAAACAAAAAGTTGTCTGTCGTGTACAACATGTTGATGTCGCAAAGAACCATATTGATCTTTCATTAAAAAGAGTAAATGAACATCAAAAACGAGAAAAAATCCAAGAATGGAAGAACACTCAGAAAGCGCTTAAACTTTTTGAAATGGTTGCAGCAGCGATTGGTAAAACCGTTGATCAATGTTATAAAGAATTCGGAGATGATTTAGTAAAAAAATTTGGTTCTTTGTATAGTGCATTTGAAGAATGTGCGTATGATGCTTCTGTTCTAAAAAACGAAGGATTTACTGGAGAATGGACGAAGGCATTTGAAAAAATTGCAAAAGATAATATTTCTATCCCGTGGGTAGAAATTAAAGGAATGATCTATATCTCATCTTTCAGACCAGATGCAATAAATCATATTAAAGAGGCATTGCTGCTTGCTGAAAAAAGCGAGTTTGAGGATGTTACTATCGAGATTAAATATATTGGAGCACCGCGGTATCTCATTTCTGTGAAAGCGCCTGATTATAAAATTGCTGAGGATCAAATGAAAAAAGCGGTTGAACGCGCAAGTGCGTATATGAAAAAGCATAAAGGTGAATGTGAGTTTAAACGAGAGATTGAGAGTTAAATGAACCGAATTCATTATTGTCAACGCTGTAAAACATACACGTTACAGCCAACTTGCACTAGGTGTATGCAAAAAACAATTTTTCCACAGCCCGCTCGTTTTTCCCCCCAGGATAATTATGGAAAATATCGACGGGAATTAAAAAAAATCATAAAAGGATGATTGTATGGAAACAGTTATTGTTCGATATGTTGATAAAAAACCAAAACTGAAAAATCCGATTCTTATTGAAGGATTACCAGGTATCGGAAATGTTGGAAAACTTGCTGTTGAGCATCTCATTGAAATAACGCATGCAAAAAAATTTGCAGAGTTATATAGCAAGGATTTTCCCCCGCAGGTTTTTATTAATGCAGATGGCACGATCAAGCTTGTTAATAACGAGTTTTATTTTCTTAAAGCACAGAAACGAAATCAGCAGGATCTCATCTTTCTTACAGGTGATTATCAGGGTCTTTCTGCACAAGGTCAGTATGAACTAGCAAATACTATCCTTGATATCGCTGAAGACCTCGGAGTTAAATTTATTTTTACACTTGGAGGATATGGTTTAGGTCATGATATTAAAGAGCCAAAGGTTCTCTTTGCTGCAACTGATAAAAAGTTTGTAAAAACCATGAAACAATACGGTGCTGTATTCCGGAAAAATGAACCTGGCGGTGGTATCATCGGTGCCAGTGGTCTTCTTTTAGGTCTTGGACGACTTCGTGGTTTTGAAGGAACCTGTTTTATGGGTGAAACCCCCGGGTATCTTGTTGATCCTAAAAGTGCGAAGGCGGTATTAAAAATATTAATAAAAATAACTAATCTTGATGTCGATCTTTCACGACTTGAAGAAAAAGCAAAAGAGATTGAATATATCGCTCAGCAGCTTTCTGAAATGGAAACAATTGGAAAAGAAAAACCAGACGATATCAGGTATATCGGCTAAATCATTTTTAGATGATGCGATACCAAAATTCTTTAAATATCTACGGAATGCTGTATGTCCATGCAGTATGCCTTTGATCGTTGTAAACAATATATTCTTGAACAACTTCAGAGTATTCTTCCTAATTTTCCAGGAGAATTAAGGTTAGAGATCCCTCCAGATGAAACCTTTGGAGATTTTTCTTTTCCCTGTTTTCAACTCACATCGTTTCTAAAAAAACCTCCCCAGGTAATTGCAGGTGATCTTTCAGCAAAGATCAAAAAAAATATTCTTCTTGCTGACATTCAGGTTAAAGGTCCGTATATCAACTTTTTCATTAATACTGACTTCCTCGTATCAGAAACGTTGCACTCTATACTTTCATTACAAAAAACATACGGACATTTAAAGAAAAAAAATCTTAAAGTGATCATTGAGCATACCTCAGCAAATCCGAATGGTCCGTTGCATGTTGGCCGAGCTCGAAATCCGATTATCGGTGATACCCTTGTGCGAATTTTCAAAGCAGCTGGATATTCGGTTCAATCTCAGTTTTATCTTGATGATATGGGTAAGCAAGTCGCAATTCTCACGTGGGGTGTTCAACATCTTGATAAAAAAGACATCCAACAACCGTTCTATGATAAACCAGATCATATCTCGGTTAGTTATTATCAAGCTGCGTATAAAAAAATGCAGGAAGATGAAAATGTTTCAGAGGCCATTCATGAATTAATGAAAAAAGCTGAGCAGGGAGATAAACAGATTTTAGAATTAGCAAAGCAAGCATATACTCCTGTGTTAGAAGGTATTCAAAAGAGTTTGAAACGTATCAATATTACTATCGATCAATATATTCCTGAATCTCAATTTGTTCATGATAAAAGTGTTGAAATTGTTGTGAAGCAGCTTAAAGAATCACCGTATGCTCATCAAGAGGACAAGGCCTGGTATCTTGATTTAGAATCTTTTGGAATCCAAGGAAGAAATACCAAGTTTTTTTTCGTACGACAGGATGGTACCACCCTATATGCAACTCGAGATATTGCATATCATCGTTGGAAAGCGACGCAAGCTGATCTGTTAATTAATATTCTTGGTGAGGATCATAAACTTGAATCAAAACAAGTTGCAATCGCGTTGCAGATACTTGGTGTCAACAAGATTCCAACTGTTGTTTTTTATGCATTTGTTTCACTTCCTGAAGGAAAAATGTCGACCCGACGGGGGCGCGTTGTTTATCTTGACGAGCTCATTGATGAATGTATTGAACACGCATATGTTGAAGTGAAAAAACGCCGAGGTTCAGAATTGTCTGAAGCACAGATGAAAAAAATCGCTGAAATTGTCGGTCTTGGATCCTTACGGTATAATATTATTAAAGTCCAGCCTGAGAAGGATATCGTTTTTACCTGGGAAGATGCATTAAACTTTGAGGGAAATGCAGTACCCTTTATTCAGTATGCCCATGCTCGTGCGTGTAGCATTCTTGCCAAAGCGGATGACCGTTCATCAGATATATTTTTTTCAAATCTTCTCATCCATCCTTCTGAAATAAAACTGGTTAAACAATTAGCTCGATATCCAAATGTTATTGAGGCAGCTGCGCAAGGATTTAAACCCCACCTCATTGCTAATTATCTAAATGATATTGCTTCAGCTTTTAATCAATTTTATCGTGACTGTCCTGTTCTTTCAGAGACCAATCTTGATCTTCAAAAATCGAGACTAGCTGTGGTACATGCATCAAAAATTGTTCTGGGTAATGCTCTGGATCTTCTTGGGATCGCCGCTCCAGAGGAAATGTGATGATTGAATATAAGACGATACAATGTGATTCTCTCATTCGCAGCATTACTCATAGGGATTCTCTTTTTCGAGGAGGTTACTGTATTGATCCTTATCAAAATTGTGAGTTTCAATGTACGTATTGTGATTCATCTTTCGATCCGAAAATTTATGTAAAAATCAACGCTGTTGAAATTCTTAAGCAAGAATTACCTTCTCTTGAAAAAAAACGCATTATTATCGGTTCGGTTCATGATCCATATCAAAACGCTGAAAAAAAATATGAACTTACAAGAAACATCTTACAGGTTCTTCGAGAGTATCAATTTCCTTGTCATATTCTAACAAAATCATCATTGATACTTCGAGATATACCTCTCTTGGAAACAATGGATTGTTTAGTAACTATTAGTTTTATTTCAATTCAGGAGAAGATCAGGATGCTTTTTGAACCAAATATAGCGTCATCTCAGGAGCGTTTAGATGTTTTACAAACACTCACAGCTCACCATATCCCTGTAGGTGCTGCCCTGATTCCAATACTTCCCTATATCAGTGATACTGAGCTTTCTTCTTTGCTTGAAAAATTTAAACAATATGGTGCACAATATGTTCTCCATTCGTTTCTCGAACTCAAAGGTGATCAAAAAGAGAAGGTATTTACGATAATCACTGAACATTTTCCTCACCTTACTCAGGAATATAAGAACTTATATGCGAAGGCTATGAAACCAACAGGATCGTATATTCAGCATATCACAAAACAGATTCATAATTATTGTTTAACTTTCGATATTCCTGAGTATATCGAATAAAAGAAAAAATTATTTTTTCTTCATTTTTTGTTTTAGTACGCGATCAATTGCTTCTCGCTCATCTGATTCGACGATAAGTCCTTCTGAATAATCAACATTTTTCTTTTTAATAATCTCATCGATTGTTTTTTCATCAGCTTGGACAAACATCCGTTCTTCAGTGGTTCTTTCTTTAGGAGGAATCGTTGTTTCACTGTTTCCTACAATATCAAGTTCCAGCGGGTTTGGTGGTGATTTCTTTTTTTCATAGATATCATCAAAAGCACTTTGAAGATGAGTCGAAGATGTTTGTTCTTGCGTCGCAAGAGGTGTATTTTGTTGATTGATATTTTGATTTTTTCTAAATCTTGTTATCATTTCGAATGATTCGATAATGAAATTTATTTCTTCTTCCGTTGGGGTCCAAATGATATTATTTTTTTCAAAGTTAAAATTCGGAGCGTTTTGATCAAATTGAACTTTTAATATAAATTTTTTATTTTGTACATTTTTTTCTATCTGAATTTTTACATAGATATTTTCGTTTTCATCCATTGCAGTATATCTCTCCGATGACCACAACCATTATTGTTTATGAGTGCTTATATTTTTCTTTTCTTTGGTATATGTTTATTCTTTATATAATCAATGCATTTAAAAATAGATATGTGATTGCTTATTTGAATAAGCGCAAGACGTTGTATCTATTATGGATGAGGAGATATAGCATGAAAAAAATAATGGTTGTCGATAATGAGCCAGATATTGTTGATCTAACTCGCACCGTTCTTGAACTTGGTGGTTATCAGGTTATTCCAGCGTATAGCGGTGAAGAATGTCTTCGAAAACTCGAAAAAGAAAAAGTTGATCTTGTTCTTTTGGATATCATGATGCCTGGAATGAGTGGATGGGATGTTTTCAATCGAATCAAGAAAAAAAATACCGACACCAAGGTTGCATTCATGAGTGTACTTGAAATATCAGATAAACGAAAACAAGTTTTATTGGATGAAGGACTTGCTGATTACATTATGAAACCGTTTGATAAAGATTCGTTACTGGATCGTGTCGATAAAATATTAAATAAATAAACGTTTCATAAAAGGGTATTAAAAAAAGGATTTACAAAGGATGGGTGCAAATATATCAAAAAGATCAAAACAGTTTTTCTTAGCAAATATGTAAGGGATGCACAATGAAACACGAACCAGATATCGTTCGACAACTTCGTGAAGACGAAAGAATCGGTTTACTTAATATCGAGAAAAAGGAGACGTATGTTAACGAGGGCAGATCGATCAGTAATTCTGTTGTTAGCAGTTCATATACTCAGGATATGTATGTTCAGCAGGAACAATCATCTATTCATCAGAAAAAAATCGATATCGGGAGTATTGAAGAAAAATATAAAATTTTATTTGATAATTTTATTGTTGCGGTAACACTTGTTGATCAAAATGAGCGAATTATATCCTGGAATAGTTACGCTGAGGAACTTCTTGGGATGAATGAAAAAGATTTGTTTATGTGTCCAGTTAAAAACTTGTATCCTGAAGAAGAATGGAAAAAGATACGTTCAGAGAATATCCGTCAAAAAGGTATTAAATATCGTATGGAAACTCAGATAATAAAAAAAGATAACACGATCATCGATGTCGAGTTATCAGTATGTGTTTTGCATGGTGCCGAAGGGAAAACTGTTGGCTCTGTTGGTATTATAAAGGATATTACACAACTTAAAAAAACGGAAAAAGAATTACGTGAATCTGAAGAAAAATATCGTACTATTTTTGAGAATTCAGCAGTAGCAATAACACTAACCGATGCACAAGAGCGTATTATTTCTTGGAATAAGTATACAGAATATCTGCTAAATATGGATAAAGAAGATTTATTTATGAAACCTGTCTCTTCCTTGTATCCTCCTGAAGAATGGCAGAAAATTCGATCTCAAAACATCCGACAAAAAGGGATGCAGCATCATCTTGAAACAAAAATTATTCGTAAAGATAATCAGATTTTTGATGTAGCGTTATCACTGAGTGTTTTGAAAAACCATCAAGGTGAAATAATTGGTTCTATCGGTGTTTTAAAAGATATCACGGTACAAAAAAGGATGAAAGAAGCTTTAGAACTATCTGAGAAACGGTTTAAAAATTTATACGAGAAGGCACCAGTTCCATATCATACACTTTCTCCCGAAGGTATCATTACTGATGTCAATGAAAAATGGTGTCAAATCCTAGGTTATTCAAAAGAAGAAGTAGTTGGAAAGTCAATCTTTGATTTCATTGATAAGACTGAACAGGAATCTGCTCGGAACTCCTTTGCTCAAAAGATCTATAGTAAAAAACCATATGCTGGTGGTAATGAACGGAAGTATCTATCAAAAGATGGTCGAGAACATATTTTTGTTATTCATGATTTTTTACAATTTGATAACGATTTCAATATTAAGTCAATCAGTACAATTATGGAGGATGTCACCGAAAGAAAAAAAGTTGAACAAGAATTATTAATTAAAGAACGAGCGGTGAATTCATCTCTGAGTGGCATAGCTATTTCTGATGCGTCTGGTAAACTTAGATATGTAAATCCATCTTTGCTTGCAATGTGGGGATATACTTCTCCAGATGAGGTGTTGGGAAAAAATACATTTGATCTCCTGCATTCAAATGATCATACTCGTTCTGCAGTACAAACCTTAAAAGAAACTGGACGTTGGTTTGGTGAGATGGCTGCTATAAAAAAAGATGGTTCAATATTCACAGTTCAGGTTTCTGCAAATCTCGTTTCCGATGCCGCGGGGGAAATTCTTGGTATTATGGCTTCCTTTGTTGATGTAACTGAACAAAAAAGGTCTCAAGCAATACTTCGTGAAAGTGAAGAGAAATATCATGCTATCTTTGATTTATCACCACAGGCAATTATTATATTAGATTATACGGGATGTATAGTTGATTGTAATAATAAAATTACTAGTTGGCTTGGTTATACAAAAAAAGAGGTTATTGGAAAAATTGTCTTTGAGCTGCCCTTTTTAACTGAGAATAGTAAAATGCTCGCGCGAAAAAATTTCCTTCAACGAATACAAGGAGTCGATGTTCCACCGTACGAATTAGATTTTTTAACAAAAGCCGGTGAAAGAAGGATCGGTATGATTTATGCAAGTCCGCTTCGAGATAAAAACAATAAAATAACGGGAGATCTTGTTGTTGTCAATGATATAACTCAACGTATGCAGGTTTGGGAAGAACTGGTTAAATCTGAAGAAAAATATCGAGTTCTTGCAGAGACTTCTGCAGATGGGGTCTTTACTACAGATACCTACGGGCGGTTAACTTACGTTAATCCATCTCTTGAAAAGTTGATGGGGCGGCGAAAAAGTAAGATTCTTGCAACACCGTTTCGGAATTATCTTTCAGAATCATCAGTGTATTTATTCCAACAGGTGATGCTTGATGTTCGGAAAAAGGATTGTAAAATTGAAAATGTTCAGTTGGGTTTACAGCATGAAGATGGATATGAAGTTCCTATTGAGGTTAATATCGCTCCGTTAAAAAAAGATGGTAAATTTATTGGTATCGAATGTACTGTTCGGGATATTACCGAAAGAGAAAGAGTTGTTCGCGAGTTGAAGAAATCAGAAAATCTCAGAACAGAGTTTATGAATATTGCTGCTCATGAATTGAAATCTCCTGTGACACCGATTAAAGGATATCTTGAGCTCATTGCATCAGATCGGGAGGTAAATGATAGAATTAAAAACTGGGCCCGTATCAGTCTTCGAAACACAGAACGGTTATTGCATCTCATCAATGATATTCTTGATGTTTCCCGTCTTGAGACTGATACCATGCGTTTTAATATGGAGCGGGTTAATATAGTTGAAATTTTACAAGATGCAGCTGAAGATATTCTTCCTGCGATTCATAATAAAAATCTGAAATTTCATAAGGAATTCCCTGAACAACTGCCTGAAGTTCTTGGTGATAAATGTCGTCTGTCTCAGGTATTAAAAAACTTATTAGTAAATGCCGTAAAGTTTACTGATTATGGTTCAATTACCTTGCGAGCAGAAGAAAAAGAAAATTATATTTTCATCTACGTTGAAGATACTGGGATTGGTATATCGAACAATGAACTTCAAAAAATATTCCAAAAGTTATACCAAGCGTATACCGGTGAAGATCGGAAAAATGAAGGTATGGGCCTGGGGTTATTTATCTGTAAGGAGATTGTAAAAAAACATCGCGGTGAGATTTGGGCTGAAAGTGAAGTTGGAAAAGGTAGCAGATTCATTATTAAGCTGCCTATTTGAAAAATGCTGGGTTAAAGATATAAAACGTCATTTCACCTGTTGATGCACTGTTTCCTTGTTGGTCATATACTTTTGTTTCAAGAGTATGTTTCATAATTGCTTTTTCGTCCCATTTCCAGAAGTATGGTGGTGCCGTTAGCGTTTCTTTTAGTTGGCCATCTACAAAGAATTCTGCTTTAGTAATGTTTGGTTCGTTGATTTGGATGCTTACTGGGCCAATAATTAAGGTTTTTATAAATGGAATAATTTTTTTATTTTTGATATAGATAAAATCATCAAGGGTGACCTGTTTGATCCTGAACCAAAGGAGGATTATTGCTATAGTTGCGATAAAACCTCCGATGATGAGGTACATCCCGTATTTTTCGAAAAAGCTTTGCTGAGGGGGCGGTACATACGCGAAATAGAAATAGGTTACCATAGAAGATATATGTCCTTTGCCTTGGAGTGCTTGTGCATCGAGCTCAAGAGTGTATGTTCCATCTTCCAGGTATCCGGGGGGTGTGTATGTGAACACTTTGTTATCTGTGGTAATTAATTTTGGTTTGATATTTGTTGATCCGAAAGCTGCGTAGGTAATTGTTACGGGTACAGAAAATGTTATGTAAACTGTTGGTGAATCTTCGTTGATAATTCCACCATCACCTGGAGAAAATAGTGGCTCTGTTAAAGGTGGGTATATTCCTTTACATACTATTTGGTACGTTGTTTCTGGATCGTCGAGGAAAAATATTTTTCCGTTTTTCCGCCAGATTAAATCAGGAGAAATGATCCGCTCATTTGCACGAATTGTTATTGTCGCATGAGGATAGACATCGGTGATTTCTATAAACATCCATTGTACTTTTTGAATTGATATGAAGAATAGTGCTGTTTCTTCTTCTTCGTTGATGATTGTCTTGTTGATCGATCCAATTGTATAATTTACTAGAAGGATCTCATCGGTTGTTGTATTCCAGATAAACTCTGGAACTATGGTATCATCAACTGAGAGTAAAAAGGAGATATTTCCACTCAGATTGAGATATCCTGGATGTGTTACTTTGAGAATCTTGTTTGGATCGACAAATGTATCGACGATTTCATCGCCATTTGAATCATAGGCATAAAAATTTTGTAATAGGGTTATATTAAATGTTTCGGAGATAAAAATTTTTGTGATATCTGAAGTTGTTATTTTTGTGAAATTGTATATTTGTACATACGTGGTATTCGTTGCTGTTCTTTGTTCATTATCGGTTACAGTCAAAGTTACGGTATAGTTCCCGTTGGTGTAGTAGGTGTGAGTTGGTGTTGCTCCGTATCCCTTGGTTCCATCTCCAAAAATCCAAGAATAATTTGTGATTGCGCCATCGAGATCAAAGCTGTTTGTTCCATCAAAAACTACTGGTTGGAGGACAAACCCGTGGTATGGTCCTCCATGGTGAGAATAAGGATTTTTTGTGGTATTACTATTTCCGTTGGTATCGTTTGCCGCAATAATGCAGTACAACCGTTCAGGTGACCCGCTTGGAATAATGACTTTCTTATAATAATTGTTGCCCAGATGATCCATAGGTACTGATCGTGTTTTACTTCCTTCATACCAATATTGAATAATGACATTTGCAACAGCAACATTATCATTTATAATTGCTGAATAGGTGTAGCTTCCAGGGATTTCATCAAATGATTTTCCATGTTGTATAAGGTGAATGGTTGGTGGTTGCGTATCAATTACTGGAACTGTTTTTTGAGTAGTTTTAACAGCATTGCCCCAATGGTCTCTCGCGTAGAAATAGTAGGTGAGCGGCGTTGTAGTATTGTCAAGAATAATATACTGCTTTTCAGGCATAACAAAATAATTTTTACGATAAGTAACGAGAGAGTTATTTCCACTTTTTCGTCCATGACTCCAAATAAAAAAAACTTGAAGATCGGTTGCGTTATCTTGGTCATCGGTTACAGTTGCATTTACCGCGAAGATTGAGGATGGAGCTCCTTTTGTTGGAGAGTTATCAACTACTGTTGGTGGTGTTCCTTCACGTATTGAAAACGAGTCTGTACTTGATTTTTTCCAACTCCTTGCATCATGTGCTGCAATGTAATATGAATACTCACCGATCGGAGAAAATTGTTTGCGACAGAAATAGGTATTACCTGTTTTATTTTGTGTTATTGAAATATTCGATATTTGGTTCTTTGGGTTGGTGATTATAAGATAGACACCTTTGACGTTCATGTTATCAGTGACTACAGCAGAGATGTTCGTATAACTGCCAATGATTTGTATTTCTGGATTTGCTTGAATTGAAGAAATTATTGGATCGGTACCATCAAGCAGAGGGCCATAATCTTTATTGTCATTAAAAATCGTATATTCAGTATCTGCTAAACCATCGTTGTTGAGATCATAGGCGCCCTCACTTGTTTCGTCGAAATCATCCCAGTAATTGCCGCATTTAATAGGACCACCAGCTTTATTGGTGCCGTTTATTTTTGAAATATTCCATTGATTTCTGTTGATACTTTTATCGCGAGCATTTCGTGTATTGTGATGAAAATAATTATTATAGATGCGATTCCGCAAGGTATAAAAATCAAGATCTGCCCCATATTGTGTATTTCGGTAGATTTCATTTTCTTGAATCAAATTATCGGTAGAGTTGTGGAGGCGGATTCCTGCAACAGTATTATATCCGATGAGGTTGTTTAGTATGGTGTTGTTGTTGTCAGCCGTCAGAAACACCCCATCTCTGTTGTTATGGGTGATAGTATTGTTCTGGAGAATATTGTAGGATCCGACGATCATAACTCCATAGTTTGAGTTTTTTCGGATGGTATTTGAATTAACCGTGAGACTCCAGCTTGAGTTTTCAAATACAAGTCCTGAGTTTCCATTGAGATACATTGTATTGCCTGCAATTGTGGAATGATTACTATAGTCATTGATGTAGATCCCATGTTTTGTATTTTTGGAGCAGTTGTTGTTTCGTATGATATTGTTGTCACAACTATGATCTAGATAGATGCCGTTGAGGTTGTTGTTTTGAATGATGTTGTTGTAAATTTTATTGTCGCTTGAGTAGTTATACAGATAGATTCCATTGTAATTGTTTTTTATCGTATTGTAACTAATATTTTTGTTTGCATTTGAACGATTCAGATAAATTCCATCGCGAGCATTATCCTGTATGATGTTGTCGTAGATGAGATGCCCGTGTGATTTGTTGAGATAAATCCCGTGGTATCCATTTGAGATGATATTGTCAGTGATTATTGAATTGTTGCCTTGGATGTTGATGATGCTACTTTCTTGGGTTGTGCTACTGCTTTTGATGGTAAAATGGCTGATATTGACGTTATTTGCAATGATTTTTATTACTGTTTGTGCATTGTTGCCGTTGATGATTGTGATATTTCTTCCTTCCCCAAAGAGATCTATTTTTTTATTGATGATAATGCTGCCTGTGTAAGTTCCGTTGTAAACAAATATTCTATAACCATCAGTTGCATTGTTGATTGCGTCTTGGATTTTGGTGTATTGTTCTCCTGCGCCAACATAGAGAGTTGGCGGGGTGTTTGCTTGGCTCATCTCAACAAACGGTGATAGGGCATACAATATGTTGGTTGCTAAGAGGATAATGCAACAAAGTAACACTCGATGGTTTCTCATCCCTTCCTTCTGCATATGTAGTTGCATATGCATATCAACTTACATAATAAAAACGTTCCTATGTTGTCATTAGATTAATCGTTCTCCTTGTTTTTTGATTTATTCCCAGGGATTTTTTTTGGACAAATATCGCGTCCATTGGAGTACTAAGCTCTTTTTAATGATGCTATTTTTATTCAGGATTTTAAATTTGTTCTTCTGGATTATTTCATCGATGTGTTTTCCAAGACTTTGTTTTTTGAGCTGCTCATGAATGAGTTGTTTGATTGTTATGTATTCCCGTTTGATTTCTACATAGAGTTTATTGTTTTGTATGTATGGTTTTTTGATGGTGTTTGGATTATCTTGCCATTTTTTTCTAAAATCGTTTACATGATGTGTTAACTGGAGTGGAGGTCCTTCGTGGATAACTGTTTTGGAAAGTATTTCTTGATGTGGTTGAAGAATCAGATATATGCTTTTTGTATCAATAAAAAATGTTGAATCGAGAATGTGAAAATTGTACCGTTCACATAACTCGGTGATTGATCTAAGTGCTTTTCGTATTTGGGGATATAAATTCTCCGGGATTATTTTCGGTTTTTCGAGTTGTAGCACAAGGTAGTTTTTATTTTTTATTGTATTGTATATTTGTTGTTTTGACCATGGTTTGATTGGTTTTGGAAAGAAGAATGTTGTTTTTGGTTGTTTGAGATATTCTATGCAGGCTTTTTTGTAGAGGTTGAATTTCTCGATGGATACTGCTGAGGCAACATTTCGTGTTGGATCTATTGGGTCTATAAAGATGAGCGGGGTATCAAATGAGGCGGTTTTATCAGTGGTTAAGGTAAGATATTCTCCGTAGTCCCAATGTTGCGCGTGTTGAATAAGGTTGTAGAATGTCCCATAGTTAAGTATCAGAAGTTCACAGAGATATCCTGAAAATCCCTCAATTTCTGCTTCAGCACCGTAGCATCCAATTCCTTTGAGAAATTGTTTAAGAAGTCGAACTTGGTTTTTTTGGTGTTCCTTGAGGTGTTGTTGTATATATTTGGTATGCAGTGGGGTCCTGTCAACTGCTGATAGTTTTTGGGTTGCTGTTTCTATTTGATAGCAGGGGACAATTTCTGTTTTAAATCCTCTGAAATAACCTCGTACGTACGGATGTTCTGCGTAGCATTCTTCTTGTTTGTTCAGTATTTTTTTTCCGATGAGAAGTCCTTGTTTTTCGAGGTGTTCTCGTGGTGTTGATCGTGGGAATACAATAAATGCATCGATATCAAGATTATTTTTTAAAAAAGTATCTTTTGCGGTTGATCCAACAAGTTCCACAGTTGCAGGTATTTTCCTTTTTTTAAGTTCGCGATTGATGGTTGTGATTAACACAGTAATTGTTTTAAACAGCTCTTTTCGTTCTTTTTTGGTTGGGATGATTTTTTTCAATACTTGTTTTTCAATGTGTTCGTGATTTACTGTCATTTTGTTCTCCTGCTATTGCTTTTTTCAGAATATATGAAACTATAAAGGCAACAATAGCGCCGGTTAGTACATCGGTTAACCAGTGTATCCCTAAATAGATAACGGCGATAATGACGCAGATTGCACAGAACGTCATAAAATATTGAAGTTTTTTATTGGTCGTCAGCATCACGGACATTGCAAGTAGGATGGTCATTGCAGTGTGGAGCGAGGGGAGACAGTTGTTGGTGGTGGTTGTCGCATAAAAAAAATGTTCTATTCCTGGTATTGCTGAGTTGAGTGGTGAAATGCTATGATAGTACGTATACACGTTGGTTATGGGTATAAAGAGATAGAAGGGTAATGCACAGAGATAAATTAGAGCTAATCCATATGAGAATAGTTTCAGAGCTTTCCTGGTATCAGTAATAAGGAAGTAGAGTGGTGTAAACCAGAGAGTAAAGGGATAGACTATGATATACATGATAACTAAGAAATATGCAAAAATAGGATGCGCTTGCTGAGACAGCGAATAAACAATCTCGTTTTCAAATGATATGATATACTGAGTAAAATCATGGTTAACGAGCTGTGTTATAGGAGCGTCAATAAAACTTACTTCTATAAGATGAAGAATCGTCACCCCGATGATGATGAGGACATATCGCATGTATTTTTTTAATTGTGAAAACCAGGGTATAGAAAATATCTTGTTGTGTGGTTTTGGGATGAAGAGAAGAATACTTATGATGAAAAAAACCAGCTGACTTAGTCCGAGAATAAGGAGCCATATCGGTATCGTACGTGCTTCACCTTCTGAGCAGTTGTATCTCTTGGAGTGTTGTGTATTGTGGTCCCTGGGGGGTTAGATTGCTTTTTTTTAGTTTAATTGTGGTAATTTCTTGTGTGCCAAAGAGGGTTGTGCTATATTCGTTGAGTAGAGCGCGGAGTTGTTGTTTGTTGTTTACGGTTCGGACTCGGCCGATGGTGAGATGCGGTGAAAAATTTTTGCTTTCTTTGGGAAATCCTAATGGTTCGAGTTCTTGGTTGATGATGTCAGCAAGTGTTTTTATCGGTTTGCTATTTTCAATACCAACCCAGATAACTTTTATATAGTTTTCATGCGGAAAAACACCGGCTCCCTGCAGGGTGATCGTGAATGGTGGAGTTTGGTTGCTTGCTTTGTGTATGATCGTTGTGATTGGTTCTATTTGAGTTTCTTCAACTTCACCAAGAAATTTGAGCGTGATATGGAGTATTGTAGGGTTGACAAGTTTTATATCGACTCCTGATTTTTTGATTTTCTCCTGAAATTCAGAAATTAAGGTATTTGGTCTGATGTCGATTGCAATGAAACCTCGAAAAGTCGTCATCAGTTTTTTCACCTCACCTGATAAGATTACTTATGGGTTTTGGGTTTAAAACTCTACTGTTTTCTTCGCTTCAAAGACTGTGTAGACGTCGTTTCCTTAAGATGGCTGTTTATTCTGAAAGATCAATACCATATGTTTTTTGAGGTAGGTTTTTATGAATTTCATATGCTTGTTGTTCAGTCATTATCCCTTGTTTGAGGAGGTTTTTTGTTCTATTTGGAACTGTTTTTGGACTGAGTACTGCACCGGGTCGTAAGGGGTCATCGATATAGTCAGTTTCCATGAGAAATCGAGAACCTTTCTTGAGCGCTTCAATAATGTTCTTTTTGCTTGCCAAAACAGAGGGAAGCAGTCCATAGTTCTCTTGCTCTGTTATAAGTGGCGGGGCATAATGTTTAACAATTTTTTCTACAGGAAACTGGATGTTTTGTGCGATTGTTACAAGTTCTTTACATAGTTGTGGTGTTGTACTTTCTGTATGAAGCACAACAGGCACCCCTGCGTCTTTTGCTTGGATCATACCAGAGATCATGATTTCATTTGAATCAGAAATTGTTTGTGCATCTACTGGAAAATGAGGTCGTCCAATTTCACCGATTGCTATACATTTATGTTCTCTGCAGAGTTGTGCTGCATCTTCCATACCTTTTTTCATAATTTCTAAGGTTTTTTCTCGACCGATATGATCTCGTAATATAAGATAGTCAACAGGGTATGGACCCACGGTCACAAAGACGGTTATCTCGATTTTTTGTTGTATTTCTTCAGCCATGCGTAGTGTGTCTTGGTACAGTATTCGATAGTTTTTTTCGCGGAGTACTTTTTGAGGGTTGGGGTATTGACAGAGTATGCAATGGGTGCCGCCTGCTTGTTTGAATTCTCGTATTGCTTCTAGAAATCGTCCGTCTCGTCGGAGATGAAGATGGTTGTCAAAATATATCACGTTTTTCTTCCCTCGAGTACACAGAAAAGAAAGAAGAGGTATAAAAACATCTTGGAAAAAGTTAGGATATTATTTTTTTCCGGTTGATTATTTTAATGATATCTTGAGCAATGACCCAGCCTATATAGCTCATGAAAAACGTTGAAAACCCCATAATACTGTAGATAATAGTTTCTTTAAATGGACTGATTCCTTGTTGGAAAAAAATCATGGTGACACCAACAGTGAAGTAGAGGAACATTATGAGTAAAAACCATCGTATCGATGTGATTTTTTTTAACAATAATGCAAGCGAGAATATTGGGGGAGTTCTGCGGTAGTTTTTTTTGTACAATACTGGGAGCGTGTTTTCCATGGTTTGAGCAATACTTGGAGGAGGAGTTATTGGGAGATCGGTTGGATATGGCCGTCGATATGGTTTTGGTCTTTGTTGTGGTGTAGTTTTCCATAAATATTTTTTTAGTTTTAAGAGTTTGATCATTGTTTTTCGGACAGTTAAAACAGGTAATAGAACGACAGATGCGTTATGATGTCTGAGCTTTCGCGAGAGCATCCTCTTGGTCGGTTTTCGTTTCTGCATGATTTTTTCCTCCTCAGTGAGATAATACTTTTTTAAGTGATCCCAGTATGAGAAATAATAACAGTCTTTAAAAACTTATTTTGTATCTGGATATGCACATAGTTTGCAGATATTTTGCAGATTCTTATTGATACATGTATGCAGTTTACTGTGCAGTTATTGAGACTATTGAAAAGATTTTTTTGTTATACATCAGCAATGATGCTAATGACGTCTCCATCGTTGAGCTGATGATCTGCACCGATGACTCGATGTGTTTTTGCGTCAATAGCACGGATGAAATGATCGCCGAGATCTGTGTGAACCTTGTATGCTAAATCACGTGCTGTAGCTGTTTTTGGGATAAGATATGCATCAGGAAGAATTCTTCCTTCTTTATCGGTGAGATGATGCGCATCTTCAACAGGATATACGACAATGAGATTGAGGAGATTTACCGCTGCTTCAATGCATTTTTGTACGCCGGTTGATCCATATTTTTTTAAAACATTTTCAGTGATGTATTCCAAGGCTTTTCGTTGTTTGTCAGACACAGCATCTGGATTAATAATGGAAAATGTACTATCTCCAGGGACATAGGTGATTATTTTTTTTTCAGCAGCATGCTGGAGAGCAAGTTCACTTTCAGCACTTGTTGGAATAACAATATAGCGTTCTAAGGAGCTCATTTTATTCATGCATTCCGCTGGTGCTTTATCTGATTTATTGAATGCGATGATCATCGGTTTACTTATTACTCGAATAGTGTCAGACAACATCAGGAGTTCTTGTTCACTCCATTGTGTTGGTTTAGTTAAATTAAGTTGTGTCTTCCGCAAGGCGTTATTGATGTGGTCTTCTTTAATACCTAGTCCTGTGAGTTTTTCTGCAAGCATTTTTTCTATTTTTTTTCCTTCAAGTTCGCATTGTCGTGCTGTTGCTTCCCAGCTTTTTTTGATGATTCCAAAAAACCAATACGTTATTTCTTTTTCTAAGAAGGATACATCAGCGAGAGGGTCGTGTGCTCCAACTATGCAGGTATTTCCTTCAGCGTCTGTTCCTCCTGATGCATCAACAATATGAATGAATGCATCTGCCTGTCTGAGATCATCGAGAAATTTATTACCAAGTCCTTTGCCTTTATGTGCATCGGGAACAAGCCCTGCAACATCAATCGCTTCGATTGGAACAAAACGTGTACCTTCTATGCATGGTGCGTTTCGTGGCGTGCATTTTTTTTGAAAATAGGTGCAAGGGCATGGTTTTCTGATATACATGACTCCTCGATTTGGGTTGATCGTTGTGAAAGGGTAGTTTGCAACTTCTGCATGGGCTTTTGTTGCTGCATTAAAAAACGTCGATTTGCCAACATTTGGTTTTCCAACAATTCCAATTTGCATGGTGTTTTTCTACTCCAATATCTTTTCTACTTGATCAACAATATCGACATCATGGTTGAATCTTTGTATTTTTTCTGTAGTTTTTGTATCGATAAAATTGACTCCGTGATGTGCTAATAGCGTTCCATGTACTGTAGCAGTTTTTGAAAGTTTGATTGATTCAGCTTGTATTTTTCCCTCAACATAGCTGTTGTCGTCGATCATTACTTCTCCTGTTGCAATGAGATTTCCTTGTGCTTTTACTTTTTTTCCACAGGTGATACTACCTGTAGCCTGGATCGTCCCACAAATAACTGATTCATCGCCAATGGTGACGTTTCCTTGTATTGTGTAATTTCCAAGGATTTTACAGTGTTTACCTATCGAAACATTGGTGTCGACCTGGGATTTTGTTGTTCCAATAATTGAATTATTTGGTATGAACAGAAAGAACTCAGAGATAGGAATAGTTGATTCGTTTTGTTGTTCAAGTTCTTGGAGTATTTTTTCTATTTCTTCACTTTTTCCCATCCGGAGCAACTGAATAAGATATATAAATATATATATAATCATTGGGATTGGACTTCGAATGTTAATCCAACCTTTTGCTTCAAATCCCTCGTTGATTTCGACGTCATCACCAACATCTAAATCTCCAGCAACAGACAGTTTCCCCTGAATTTTAACTTTTTCTCCGAGATAAATGTTTCCCCCACTGTTGATATTTCCATTAATCGTTGAAAAGATATCTATACGGATGTCATTACTTGCTTGTAATTCACCATCCAAGATTACATGCTCCCCGATAAAAATCCGCCCATCGGTTTTTATTCCAAATTGAACAAGCGATCTGTCGCCAATAATAACGTCACCTTTTGTAGCGATAATTCGTTCTTCAAAACAGGTTTTATCAGGAATTATCAGGGTTTTTCTATCAAAGGTCATTATCTTGCGATATCCTTTTATAGATTATAAACTCAGCGGAATTGCTACTTTTCTGAACGAAAAAATTCATATATAATTGGTATATACGTGCTTCAAATAATCATAAAAAACAATACTTGATTTCTAAAAGATAATAAATAGGATGTTAATTTGGTGTTCTCTGTGTCTGAAGAAAATATTGAAGAGATCCAATCATCTGAATCGGTAAAAGAGCTACCTCCTCCAGAGATATGGATCCAACAACAAAATTTTTCGACTACTGAATCTATCAAAGTTCCTGATAGCCTTATTGATCAGGTTATAGGTCAAGATAAAACTGTTGAAATTGTAAAAAAGGCTGCCGAACAAAAACGTCATGTTATGCTCATAGGTGATCCAGGAACTGGTAAATCTATGGTTGCACGGGCAATGACTGAGTTTTTACCTAAAGGAGAACTCGAGGATATTATAGCTTATCCAAATAATGATGATACTAACACACCACACATCCGTGTGGTACCTGGAGGAAAAGCTCAAGAAATCATAAAAATACAGCGAGATGAAGCAAAAAAGAAAGTAGAGCAGCAAAATAGCATCATTCTTTCATTTGTCCTTTTAATTGTTGTAATATCGTTTATCGGAGCGATTTATACAGAGCATTTTGAATATGCGATTTTTGGGATTATTGCTGCTGTAATGATTTGGCTTATTCTTGCTCGAGGTGGTTTTAACCAACGCAGGGAGCTTCAACAAGTCCCAAAAATCCTTGTTTCTCATGAAAAGACAGATTCTCCCCCGTTTATTGATGCTACGGCAGCTCATTCTGGTGCACTTCTCGGGGATGTACGTCATGATCCTTTTCAATCAGCAGGTCTTGAGACGCCACCTCATCAACTTGTTGAAGCAGGTGCGATCCATCGAGCACATAAAGGTGTTTTATACATCGATGAAATTAATACACTCAGCCTCCCGTCGCAGCAACATCTTTTAACTGCAATTCAAGAAAAAAAATTTCAGATTACTGGGCAATCTGAACGAAGTTTTGGAGCCATGGTAAAAACAGAGCCAGTTCCATGTGATTTTATTCTTGTCTCAGCAGGAAATCTCGATGCATTAAACGGTATGCATCCTGCGCTCAGATCTCGGATTCGAGGTTATGGGTATGAGATTTATATGAATAGTACCATGGTCGATTCAGAGGAAAATCGACAAAAACTTATTCGTTTTGTTGCTCAGGAAGTTAAAAAGGATGGAAAGATACCACATTTTGATAAAGAAGCAGTAGCTGAGATCATTCATGAAGCACAACGAAGAGCTGGACGAAAAGGTAAGTTATCGCTTCGTCTCCGTGAACTCGGTGGTCTTGTTCGGGTTGCTGGTGATATTGCGTTTGATCGTGGAGATAAAATTGTAACTAAACAACATGTTCTTCTTGCGAAAAAAACCGCTCGATCACTTGAACAACAAGTAGCAGATCGTGCTCTTGAATCGCAAAAAAGTTATCGTTCCTTCAAAACCAGTGGGGAAGAAATTGGAGTAGTCAATGGTCTTGCAGTTCATTCAGCAGATCCTTCTATGAGTGAGTTTTCCGGCTTAGTTCTACCGATTGTAGCAGAAGTTACCCCTGCTGGTTCCCAGTCGGAGGGAAAGGTAATTGCAACTGGTAAACTTGGTGAAATTGCAAAAGAATCAGTTCAGAATATATCTGCCATTATCAAAAAATATATGGGTCGTGATATTTCAAAACACGACATTCATATTCAATTCATTGGAACCTATGAAGGTGTTGAAGGAGATTCAGCAAGTATTTCATTGATTACCGCGGTGATTTCAGCTATGGAAAATGTTGCAGTTCGACAAGATGTTGCAATGACAGGATCAATAAGTATCCGCGGGACTGTTCTACCAATCGGTGGTGTTACTGCAAAAATTGAAGCAGCAGCAGAAGCAGGAATCAAAAAAGTCCTCATTCCAAAGCCAAATCTCAACGACGTTCTCATCGAAGATAAATACAAAGATAAAATCGAGATAATTCCTGTTGAGACACTTAATGATGTTCTTGAACATGCATTGGTTGGTGATGGTAAAGAGGAGTTGCTAAAAAAATTAAAAATTATGCGGCCGCCGATGATTCTTGGCAAAGTTGAACTTGAATCTGAAAAAAAGAAAGGTTCTTCATCTGCAAAAGTTAAAACTCGCCGAACCGATAAAAACCACGTTACTAACACACATTCAGAAGAGTGATAATGCTTTACATGACTGCATCGGATTGTAGGATCCTATGAATGCATTGTTTATTGGTCGTTTTCAACCATTCCATAATGGACATCTTCAAGTTATCCAACATATCTATAAAAAATATACGAACATCTTTATTGGTATTGGATCTTCTCAATACGCAAATACCAGAGATAATCCTTTTTCATATGAAGAGCGCAAACAAATGATTCATGAAGCGTTGTCGTATAATAACATAAAAAATTTTGAGATACTTCCGATACCAGATATTCATAACCCACCAAAGTGGGTTGATCATGTTACTTCAATAATTTCTAATTTTCAGGTTGTTATTACCAACAATGAATTGACAAAGCAATTATTTGAACAGCAAGGTTTTCCTGTTGTTAATACACCGCAGTTTCAGCGTCAGCTCTTTTCAGGCAAGGAAATTCGAAATAGAATGATTCATGATCAAGAATGGAAAACTCTTGTACCAAAACCTGTTGCAGATATTATTGTAAAAATTCAAGGTGTCGAACGTATTAAACAACTTTTTTGATAATGATTGTCTAGATATTTTTAAATACTTTGAAATTAAAAATTTTTTTATAGACTTGGAGGTAGTTTTTCTGTGAAAACGAAAATTCAAGGATTTATTGCACTGCTCCGTCCATTTACGCTTCTTGCACCGTTTATCGTCTCGATAAGTGTCATCATTGCGAGTTATGCATATTCGCAACGGTCAGATCTTGATATCTCTCAACTGTTAATCTTTCTCCTTCCTGCAAGTTTTTGTTTTGTGTTGCTTAATGGCGCTTCAAATGCATTGAATCAGGCCACTGATTTTATTGAAGATGCTATTTCAAAACCGTACCGCCCGATACCAAAAAAAATTTTATCACGAAAGGAAGTTTTGTTCTTCTCTTTCATCTTATATGTTTGCGCTCTTTTTGCATCATTATTTATTCATACTCTTTTTAGTTTCTTCATTCTTATTATTGCTTTTTTTTCAATAACCTACTCGTTACCACCTCGGATGAAGAAAAAACTTTTCATCAATCAGATTTGGGTTGCTGTTCCTCGTGGTTTCTGTGCCATTCTCGCCTCATGGAGTGTTTTTTCGGATCCGTTTCAACCAGTACCTCTTGTTATGGGTGGGGTCGCGACTCTTTTTCTAATTGGTGGAACGTCTGCAAAAGATATTATTGACGTAGAAGCGGATCGTGCTGTTGGAACAAAAACATTAGTCAATTATTTTGGAATTCAGAAGACAGCGATATTTTCATTAGTTTGTATGTCCAGTGCATTTTTGATGATTGTCCCAATGATTGTTTTTCAGATCATCCAACCATATTTTTTACCGCTAGGTATTTTTTTCCTCTTCGGTATTCTGATTAGCTGGTTGATGCTATATACTCATAAAAATAAAAACTATGAAAATACTTCAGCGTGGTCGCTTATGTATGGAACGTATTTTTTGTTCTCGTTGTTCTTTTCTTTTCTTACGGTTTTGCATACGTTCTAAAAATTTTTTTAATATCGTTGATGGTGAGCAGAAGTACGAGAATAAGACTGAAGACTATCGTATAGTATCCTACTGAAAAACCCCAGTGAGATTGAAGCATGGTTGGTGTTTCTCGAATAGTGATTCCGAGTATGCCTTCTCCTTGGAGACTTCCGACACTAATGCCACATATTTTTTCAGCAGCTACGGAAAAACCAATACCTACAGATCCAAGAATAATAAAGCTTCCTATAGTACAGATCAGGGAATATTGTTTTTTGTTAAGTATTTCAAGAAGGATACTTGTAGCGATCAGAAATAGTACGATTAGTAATGCTGTCAGGATGTATCCTAACGCATCTGTAAATATCATTGGTAGTTCAGCGATTTCATAACTTCGTTCCTGGTTGATAGATATGGTGTCAAACATAATGGGAGGATTGATAAACATTTTTGTTTCTCGCAGGATCGTTGAGTCAAGTGATACTCCATTCAGCATCCACCATGGTTGGATTAATGAAAAAATAATACATGCGATAATGATGAGTTTCACAAACATTGCATATGATATTTTTTTGATCACTGTTAAGCAGATAGACATGCAAAGTAGAGTAAATAGTCCTCCGAGAATGAAGAGAGGGAGTAGTGATTGTACTGAGGTTACTATTTTAATTTTTTGATGTGTGATTAATTCAACACTTGTAATTCCGATATTTTCTGTTTCAGCATAAACTTTTAGGGTATATCGTGCTGGTGGGAGTTGTATTTGGTGCTGAGTTGTCTGTGCAATAAGTTTGTCGTTGCGGAAGAAGTTTATTTTAGCATTTATATCTGGGATATTATTTCCATATTGATCAAAAAAATCGAGAATTAGATCATAACGTGCAGAAAACAAGAGTGAAAAATCGAGACCGTCATGTGGTATATTTATTTGTTTTTCATCTGAAAACGTATCGTATTGAATGTTTAATGTATATCTTCCGGTAGGAATTTTGATAAATCTATAGACGCCTGGTGATTGTTGTATCGAGTCAAAAATAATTATTTTTTGATCTTGCTGCAGTGTTGTTAGTAGAGGTGTCACTGGTACACCTGGGGGAAGACCTACGAGATCGGTTATGGTTACTGTTGGATCGTAGAGTGGACATGTAACTCGGAGTATAGCTTTTTTGACGGACTTATTAAGTTTTTGTTCATGTATAAGGATGTCTTTATACCACATTTTAACGGTATATGGCTCTCGGAGATTGAAAGGTACTTTGAGAGTACTCGTACCTGCAAGATCTGTGATGTTATGACTGTAGATATCTCCTTTTTTTGTGCAGATAACAACCGTAACATCTTGGATTGGATGGTTGTTTTGATCTCTGATTGTAACGTCGATGTTTTTTTCCCATGTGCAGAAGATATGTACCTTGGTAGGGCCATTTATAATAACTGTTTTCTCCCCAACGAGTATGTTTTGTTCATCGTTTTTTCTATATACTTTTATGAGATATCTTCCTTCTGCAAGGTCAGTGATTGTTTTCTGTGACTTATACAGCCAGGATCGGTTGGTTGTTGTTGCTGTGATAAGTTGTTCTTCTCTGTAGATTTCAAGTAACATTGTTGGAAGTTTTACACCTGTTTTTTTGACAAGGAGTGGAAATGAGAATCGAGTTCCTCCGAAATGAGTGATGATGGTAAGATTATATTTTTTCTGTTCTGGTTCAAACGTTGCATCGGGAGGTCCTGTTCTACTTTTTATAAGTTGTTGATAGAGAACCGCTTCATTTTGAACTGCAGGGTACCCTCCATGTTCTGAGCAGAATACTTCGGCGTCAAATTCTACTATCAGGTTCTTTGGTATATATACATCGTGAGCGTATCCTTTTTCATATGAATTTCTTCCAAAATTGATTGAGGCGTAATCTACTTCTGTTCCGAGAAAATTAAAATATTGTTTTACTGCAATTTTTACTTGTATGCCATCTCGTTCATCGGTACCTGAGCTTACAATACTTGTATTTGTTGCAAAAAGAACCCCGTATGCTTTGCCCTGTTTTCCGGCTCCATAGGAAATCCATGCTTGGCTCCCGAGATCAGCATCATCTTTGTATGATAGAATCCATTCTCGTACATTCGACGTTGGATTTTGGTTTATCCGGCATTCTTCAATCTGATTGTTCTTGTTATAAAAATGAACATATGGGTATATATTTCCGAAGTTTAAACGCTCTACAACAGGGTTTCGTGAAACAAATGAGACGATCGCTCCGTATCTCCCATCGACATTGTCGGTTCCTTGAACTAGTGCATTATCAAGCATTTCGTGTTTTACATGCACATCAATGCGTTTGTCGTCACCAGGATTATAGTAGTATTTATAGACAGCAGTTGTTCGAATATCTTTTTTTTCAGATTCGCTGATGATGCCAAAGCAAACCATAAGATTTCCATCGATAAAAATTTTTTTATGAATAAATCTTTGATCAGAAGAGCTTTCATCGGTTTCTTTAGTTCCATAGTAGTACGAAAAAGCAAAAGATACAATTGAATCTGCAGTAAAAATATCAAAATCTTTCATTCCTTTTTTTTGTTTTACAACGAGTTGGGAAAAAGGCCGGTCGAAAAGTTTTCCTTGTTGTCCGACGCCATAGATACATGTTCCGTCTTCCTCTATTTTGTAGTATTGGGCTTCAGCAGTAATATCAGCGATTGGTGATTCGATGTATTTGGCATCATTTACTGAAACATGGTCTTTATAGTTTGGGATTGGTGTTGGGATGTCGTGATAGTACACAAAATAGCGCTCGCTGCCATCAGCAAAAAAGGGAATAATAAAAACAACATTGCATCGGTTGATATGGTTTGCATCGATAAATACAAGATTGTATATTTGAGATTCAAGTTCATGCCATTGATTTCGATACCAGCAGCATATTCGTGTTGATGTTTCATTCGGATTCTTTGTCCAACACGGATACTGAAAAGATACTTCAATGTCAATTGGCTGATTTTTGGCATTTGTTACGTTTGTTGAAATCGGAAGATCAAGTTGTTGTGAGTATACCCATTGATTGTTCCAGTGAGGTGGAGTATCGTGGCGATCAGCACTGGATGGTAGATGCAACACTAACAAAAAAAAGAAAAAAATACTTATCATCTCTAGAGATATTTTTCGTTGCATATGTCATCTTCGTTAAATATGATTTAATATATATTCTTTAAATATACTAGTTGTTTTTATAATATAATAAGTTTTGTACAACTTATTTAGGTATCTGAGGAATGTTTGCCAATAAAACTCCCTTCTTTGGATCGATGTACAGATAGCATTTACGAACTTGGCGTGCTGTTCTCCGGGTTGTTACCTAGATTTTTTTGATACGCTGTTTTATATCACTCCGAGTCCACTAAAAATAATTAACGTTGCAAAACCTACTGCATAGAATAAATAGGTTACATACATAAGCGACCATGCATGAGTATTCTCTAAGGTTTTACTTTCACTGTGTTGTAGCATAAAATAAAAAATCAGGAGACTTGGTATGACAAAAAAAACTAATGGCCATAAGTAGGGAGGTAATCGGTTATAATAAATAAAGAGAGGTACCAACGCAAAAGGTAAAATGAGAAAGGGGAGTGAGATGTACGCTGCTTTTTTGATTCCAAAGGTGTTAATTAGCGTCCGTGTTCCTGTTTTTGTATCTGCTTCGGCGTCAACAATATCTTTTGTTGTCATTGCACCTATAAAAAAGACAAATGCAATGCCGCCGATCATCCAGGGTTCTTTTTGAAAAGGATCTCCAAAAACACTCCACGATGCAAGAATCCCAAGTAATCCGCGGTTGAGGGCAATCCATACTTGATTAAAAAAGAGATACTGTTTCATCCGAGGTGGAAGGGAGTAAACTACGGTAAATACCATGATGAGAAATACAAAGAAGCCAAACCAAAAATTAATCGTTAACCCGCGGAGTAATGCAAAGAAATATAAGATATAGGCGATACTTTGTGCCTCATCTCTAGTAATAACACCTCGAGGTATCGGGCGGTATGGTTTTGATATGATGTCTGCTTCAACATCGGTTGCCTGATTGAGAGCATTTGATGCAGCATTGAGAAATGCAAGAGTAAGCGCTGCTTGACCTATGGTAACCCACCAATCTGGATACATATCAAATCGTTCGTTGAAGACAAGACTTGCAAACATGATAAACATCGAAACAAAAAAAGGTGCGATAAGTGTAAACGGGCGGACAAGATCAATATACCCTCGGATTCTAATTGAGAGAAATCGTGGTTTTCCGTAGGGTTGTTTCATGGTTAGTTTCAGTGACATAGCATGACCAACGTTTTTTGTCCCCATTCATTAGTTATAAAGGTTCTGGTATGTTTGGGATGGTAGTATAAAAAGTGTTTTTATAGGTATATATAGTTTATGTTTTTCCAAGGGGGCCTGTCAACTTAAGGATTTAATCAAATGTCTTCTCTCCAGATAGTTTGTGTTGAAAAGATCTTAAGTTGACACTATCTTCCAAGGGGGTTGCATTCTATTGACTCTGGGAGGCGATTAGTTTGCTAAGGATTTTAGCTGAATTTACCGCGCAGTTTATACCGATGCCAGGTGCTTTGACGCAGTCTCCAATGAGATAAAAATTTGGTATGGGTGTTTGTATCTCTGGTTTCTGGTTATCAATTGTTTTTGCCACGCCATCAAGATGTGCGACAACAGGAAACAATTCCCAGTTTAAGTGATCTTGATAATTTGGGATGAGGTGGTTGATGTTTTTTTCGAGTAATCGTTTCAGGAGAGCTAAGGTCTGTGTATTCTTCGTCTCTTCAGGAGTACATATAATGTACGATTGGATTAAATATTGATTTGGTGGTGATAATTGTGATTCAGGTGATGCTGCCATGAAGTCGATCATACCAACAGCATCGTTTCCATCAACACCTATGTTTCGTTCGATGAAATGAAATGTTTTTCCAAGTAATTTCTCGTCGATTTTTTTAAGAGAATGGTAGGCACAGAGGCTTGCGGTTCCTGTAAGTTTTTGTAACGAAGATAGGTAGTGTTGCGGGAATACATCTCTTTTAATGAGGCAGGGGAGTTCTTGGACAAGGATGTTTGAAACGATTATGTCGAAAGGATAGGTTTGATTGTTTGCCTGGAGTGCTATTGCTTTTTGGTTTTGAAAAATAATTTGGTCAACTTGTGTATTTGTTTTGATTTCTCCACCGTTTTTTTGAATCGCTGTTGCGAGTTTATTGTTGATTGTACTAAGGCCTTTTTTTGGATATCCTACTGGTTTTGATCCTTTGATCAGATTTTTTTGAGATCGGAACATTTCGCCCGTACTGATTCGATCGAGATTGTTAACAGTTGTAATTGATCGTGAAAAAATTTCAAGGATGAGTTTCATGCTCCCTTTTCCGTATTTTTTTATAGTTTCTGTCATGGGGACAGAATCAAGTTTTTTCATAGTTTTTTCAGATGCGAGGAGTAATCGAAGTATCTTGGGTAATATCTTTATTTTCTCATATCGTGAAAGAAACGGAAAGTCGTATCCTTGTTCATGAATGAATCCTACGTTTGATTCAAGAGTATCTATGTGATCATCAAGCGTCGCAAGAACACTGTTGATATTTGAGAGTACTCCGCCGCCAATCGCATGGTATCCAAGATCAAGAGTGTAACCCTTGGTCAAGTCAGAAGAAAAAAGCGTAGCAAGATCAGGATTTGATGAATAAATATTCATGTGAAAACGGCTGAGTAACTGTTGATAGTTTTCAAGTTTACAGTTTTCTGGTTGAAATGAAAGTGCTCTCCCACCGATGATTGGTTCTTTTTCAAAGATGGTTACTTTGTGGCCTTGTCGTGAGAGGAGTGCCCCAGCGGTGAGACCACCGATTCCTGCGCCTATGATGCCAATGGAGTAGTGTTTTTGTGCCATAGTTTTTTTTACATCCGTGGTTTAAAGAGTTTTTCGCCAAATACCAGAGTCAAAAGGATATACCAAAGAATGGGAAAGATGATGAGGATAATTCCCTGCAGGTCTCCAATGAGCGGCATGATCATGATTGGGACGAGGGAGTAGCGGATAAATGATTGTATCCCTATGTATTTTCTGATGTGATCT
The DNA here is from genome assembly GCA_038884455.1 of Candidatus Thermoplasmatota archaeon. Taxonomy (NCBI): domain Archaea; kingdom Methanobacteriati; phylum Thermoplasmatota; species Thermoplasmatota archaeon. The sequence continues at coordinate 29,455 of JAWABU010000022.1, forward strand.
CGATTGAAGATTTTTAGGCTGAGCAGTTTTATACTAAAGATGAAAACGAGCAGAAGACCGATGGTGAGTAGTACGAGATGCCAGATTGCGTAGGGATAATGAAACATAAAAAATGGTGCAAAAAATAGAATCGCTGAAAAGAGTCGTATGCTCAGAGCAAATATTTGAAATGAACGGGGGATGATCAGGTTTGTTCCATCTACTTTTACGCCAAGCGTGAGTGCGATGTTCTGTACCTTCATGAGGTGGTCGTGGTCAGCGTCTTTGATTCCGTTTTCTATTGCATTCATATACAGCAGATTTTCAAAGGTTAGGATGAAGACAATCCAGGTTATCGGTGTCGGCGCTCCAAAAGAGAGAGCACCAAAGAGAAACACCAAACCCATGGAGAGTGCAACGAGTAAGTCCGATGCAATGAATCTTTTTCCATAAATATCGTAGATACTCCCAAGGATCCCTGCAAGAACCATACAAATCGCTGCTGCGGTCTTGTAAGTGTCAATGATTTTGCCGTTCCAGAGTAGAATCATACTCAGAAATGCGAATAAAACACAGAGAAAACAGATGAAAATAGCGTTTTTCCGTGAGATATCACCACTGACGAGTGGTTTTCCGCTGAGTTCTTTTACCAGACGGTCGAGTTCGATATCAGCAAAATCGTTCAAAATGAAACCATAGATTGCTGCGCAAGCACCGATGATGAAGAGGAGAACCAACTGATAGATGTCGGTAACACCAACGGTTACCGCTCCGATAATTGGTGGTATTGCGAGACCACCTAATCCTGGGATTCGTAAGAGTCTGGCATACGCAACGATCTTGTTCATGAGAAAAACAAGAAAAAGATGGTCGTATATGAGTTTTTCTTAAAAGTTACATTGTTTTTGGTTGAAGTAGTGTTCCATGCAAAATGAGGTTAGATAAGATAAATCCTAGGGCAGGGAAGAATGCCAACAATCCAATCCACGGATTTTGAGTCATAAGCATAATGGGGACTAAAGCAAAATTAATCATATAATGACTGCCAATGTATTTTCGTGCTTTCATACGGTCAAAACGTTTCATTGATAGGAGTTTATGTGAGAGGAAAAACATGAACAGAGCGATGAAGATGAGAAGAATCCATTGTGCAACCTGGAAAAATGAGATCTGTAAGGATTCTTTGAGAATATAGAATGCAGTTCCAACCATAATAAAATCAACGAGTTGAAGTCCATAGGCAATTGCTTTGAAATTTTTTGATATGATAAGTTGGCTATCATAGATTCTCACACCAAGTTTCACTGCTAAGGTGTTTGCGCCGTGTTTGTAATCGTTTTCAATATCTTTCATACCACCAGCGATGATCTGCATATACAGTACTTGTATAGCACCAAGGATTCCAACGATCCATGTGATTGGTGTGAGTAGAGTGAGTTTTCCAGTAACGGTTAATGCTCCGTAGATAATTAAAAAGAAAATTCCAAGAGCAACAAAAATATCGGTAAATGGATATTTTTTACTAATGAGATCGTAGAGAGCAATGCATCCAGCAGAGAGGATGAGGATAACGAGTGGAAAATACTGATTTGTGGTATATGCTATGAAGCTGGCGATGAGAAAGGCAACAAACATAGCGGCAAATGCGAAGAGATAGGCATTTTTTTTGGTAATTGTTCCACTGACCAATGGTCGGTCACTGATTTCTTGAGATTGTGTATCCAGTGTGTAATCAATAATATCGTTAAATACAAAACCAAAGGTATGTCCAAAAAAACCAACAAGAAACAGCAGGAATAATATGAAAACATTGTAGTGACCCATGGCGAGGGCACCCATAACTGGTGAAACTCCTGTTAGAACTGCATTGAATGATCGTGCAAGTTTCAGATATTCTCGTATGTTCATAGCGCGTGCTTCTAAAAGAGCAAGGTCTATAAAAAAGAATCGTTTTGTTTGGCTTCATCCCGAAATAGATAATTAAGGAAGAAACATTCATTTTTTCATTGGATGGGACGCGCAAAGAAAAGGATTAATCCAACAGTTGCGAACCATGTGAACCGCAATTTCACC